>JAYVIK010000270.1:0-2864 GCA_043770265.1 Flavobacterium sp.
AGTTTCTTACCAAGTTTTTTATCAAGAGTGCGGTTTGCCCGCACCAACAGCGGCTACAACAGGCTGGATAGCAGCGTCATCAAACACAATAGCATTAACAGGGTTAAGCGCAGAAACATGCTACGATTTTTATGTTCGAGCAGTTTGTCCAGGAAACGATTTGAGTTTGTGGTCAAAGCCAGTTAGCGCAACGACTCAAGTTTTACCTCCAAATTGTGGGGATAATTTTGTAGATAAGGGTGGAAGTACTGGTAGATATAATTCAGATAGTTCTGATATTATTACTATCTGTCCAACTATACCAGGAGAAATAGTTACAGTTACATTTACATCATTTGATATAGAGCCTCGATACGATGGATTATATATTTATGATGGTAATACAACAAATCCAATTACAAGAATTTCAACACAAAACAATGGTTTTGATATCCCTGGCGGAGAGCCCGGTGCATATTGGGGTACAAACATTCCAGGGCCTTTCACATCTTCTGCTCCAAATGGTTGTTTGACCTTCCGTTTCGTAAGTGATGATAGCGCTGAACAAGATGGTTGGATTGCTAATGTAACTTGCGGACTACCGCCAAATTGTCAAAGGCCATTCGGGGTTCAGGCAACAGCAGTTGGCGCTACAACAGCCTCAATAGGTTGGACCAATGCTGGCACGAATGTTGCCAGCAACCAAATAATTGCAGTGGCTTGTGGCAGTCCAATTCCAGCAGCAAATAACCCAAACTGGATTGTTGCAACTTCAAATCCTTTTTCTGTAACTGGTTTGACATCGGACACTTGTTATGATTTTTATGTAAAAAGCTTATGTAGTGTTACTGATATAAGTGACCCGTCAACACCAGTACGTGCAAATACTCAACTTGTACAACCGGCTTGTGGTGGAATTTTTACTGATTCAGGTGGTTCGAATGGTAGATATTCTTTTAATGAAGACAGGACAGTAACAATTTGCCCCGATCCTGGAACTACAAATTTTGTAGTTACTGTTACATTTACAGCATTTGAGACAGAAGTAGATAGTGATGGTTTATATGTTTTTGACGGACCAGATATTAATGCTACTCAAATATCAAGTACAAATCCACAAGGATCTGCACCTGGAGGTTTACCTGGAGCATTTTGGGGATACGATATTCCGGGACCATTTACGTCGTCTCACCCTACTGGATGTTTAACTTTTAGATTTAGAAGCGATGACACGATCAATCTCAGAGGTTGGCGTTCTAATATTACTTGCAACTTGGCACCAGCTTGTCGCCAACCGATTTTATTAACAGCTATAGCTGTTAATCAAACCGGAGTAACTTTAGGATGGACGCCAGTTCAAAATCCTGATGGTAGTGCTGCAACTGAATGGCAATATTTAATCTTACCTGCTAATGCTCCAGCGCCTACGGCAACATCAACTGGTTGGATATCAACTTCATTATTGGCTAATAATGTTGTAAATAATTTAACATCTGCTACTTGCTACGACTATTATGTTCGTGCAGTTTGTTCTTCAGTAGCTTCTAGTACGTGGGCAGGACCAGTTTCTTTTTGCACTTTACTTCAGAATGATGAATGCGCGCAAGCAACTCTAGCGCCCGTAAATCAAGATACATTATGTAGTCAAATGGCATCTGGTACATTATTAGGTGCAACTGCATCTAGCGGCCTAAATATAAGTCCATGTGTTGGACCACTAAATAATGATGTTTGGTTTAAATTTGTTGCAACATCAACATCGCATTATATCAATTTATTAAATATTTCAAATAATGGAGTGTTATTTCATGCAGTCTATAGCGGAAGCAATTGCAATAATTTATCTTTTTTCTATTGTGCCCAAGCTGATAACCAGAGTTGGGCATATAATTATGTACCAGGACAAACTTATTATGTTAGAGTTTATTCTACTACAATTAGTCCATTTCAAAACAATACTTTCAATCTATGCATCGGTACGCATCCACCACAGCCCTTGTGTGTTAATAATACGCCAGCAAGTGATGAGTGTTCAAATGCTACGCCAATTTGTAGTTTTAACGGATATTGTGGTACTACTTCTGCATCATATACTGCGGATGAATGGCCAGAACTAAGGGCTGCATTTTGTGGAACAATAGAAAACAATTCATATTTATCTTTTGTAGCAAGTTCAAATACTTTATCATTAAATGTTTGGGTAACAAATTCTCAACTCGGCAGCGGTATTCAGATGTTAGTCTTTAGTGCTGCAACTTGTGGCTCAGGGCCAGTTACTAGATTGGTTTGTATTACTCCGTTACTTAATTATATATCACCGACTGCGGTTACTGTAAATGGATTAATTCCTGGTCAAACCTATTATATTTTAGTTGATGGTGTTCTTGGAGATGTTTGTAGTTATGTTATTGGCTCTGCAGATGGAAGTGGTATAATAACAGATGTTGATCTTACAGCCCCGAAAACCACAATTTGTCTTGGAGAATCTGTAATAGTTTCGGCAACGGGTGGAAACAATATTTATAATTGGACATCAACGTCACCAGCGTTGGCAACTACAACAGGATCTTCGGTAGTGTTTACTCCAACAGTAGCAGGAAATATTGCTGTAACTGCTACAAGCTCAAATGGTAATCCAGCATGTCCAGATTTAACTGATGAAATAATTTTTACCGTAATTGCCCCTGCGGCAGCACCAGTAACAGGCTTTAGTTATTCGACACCAGTTTGTAGAGGTTTATCCACTATTACTCCAGCGACAGCATCAGGTTTTACAACAGGAGGTACATTTAGTTCAACAGCTGGATTAAGTATTTCGCCAATAACAGGTGTAATTGACTTATCAGCAAGTCTTGCAGGAACTTACACTATAACCTATTCTGTAG
>JAYVIK010000271.1:0-7702 GCA_043770265.1 Flavobacterium sp.
TTTACCAAAAAATCCGTAGTACACAAACTGGAAATTAAAAATCACCAATATGCTCTAAACACAGAAAGTTCGGGATGATTAGCTGCAACTTGGGTTAAGGAGTTTTGTTACTTCCTTTGATTTTAACCATTTTTTGGAATGATCAGGTTTGGAATTTAGGATTTCGGTAATGTCCTTTAGAAGGTGGATTCGAAATTGAATTAAGTCTTCGATAGTGATTAGTTGCTCGCGGTACATTCTGTTTGTATTGGTGCTCGCGAAACTGTCGTTTTCTATTGCCATTTTTGAGGGTTTTTGGTTATGGAAGCAAATTGAAATAAAAAAACAATGCCAAAACAGTTGCTGGGGTTGCGCAACCCCCCCATTGAAGTCAATGATACTATGGGTTAAGCGAAAAAAAGTTTTTTAAACAGTAATGGAATTATGATACTTGTTGAATAATGCTTAAATTTGCTAAATGAATACCAAATAGAGGTTTTTCTCTATTACAATATATTGCGAAAGTTATTTCGAGCAACAGAAAACCGGCAAAGATTTCAATGCAGCTCACTAGAATAAACTGTTCGCCTTCGCTATGCGTGGGCTCGGTTTATCGTGTGCTGTGGGTGCTTGCCGGTACCTCTGTTGCTGGTAGATTGTTGTCCCACGCTGCTTGTTTTTACTAGTACAAGGTTTATGGCAGTTTTAATAAATTTTATATTGTGAAAGAAATTATTGAAAAGAATGTCAGTCCAGAACTTGTTCGTTTTATGGAAGAAAACGAAATTACAAGTATAGATGCCTTGCTCACCATAGAAAATGAAGATTTGCTCCAGATGCCAGGATTTGGATGGAGGATGATGAAGGAGGTTTTACTACTTCGTAAGGTTCAATAACTCAATTATTAATTGACGAATTGTAAGTTTGGAGTTTGTATCTGTATTGTAAAAATTATTTTTTATACTATCGACAGATATTTGGGTTGATGATTTGGTATTAAAATTATCTGCTATAAATCTAAATATTTCCGCATTATTTTTGTGGATTATAATTTTTACTTTTATTAAAATCTTGAAGAAGTAACTTAACTGTGCTACTGATAAACTGGTTTGAATCTTGACCCTGGCCTCCGTATTGTGAATGTTTGGGCTATTGAGCATATCTAGGCTTTTTTTCTTGGACAAGTATTCAATTTCTTCTTCGGTCCAACTGATTAGTTGTTCTTTTATAGGTGGGATTTTTTGATTGAATTTTCTAAAATTTGTAGTACGACTTTGATTGAATTTCTTGAGTAATTGGTAAAGTAGTTCTATTTTTGCAATATCAGATTTTAAAAGTTCTACATTCTTAGTAATTTCTTCCGTTAGATAGTCAAAAAAATTCAGGCAATTATAATTCAATTCAAATAACCAATTTTTAATGTCGGATTCAGTAACCTTAGTCTTATTTTGTTGAAAATGATCCTGTAATTCATTGATGTAATCGATACAATAATAGAATTCGTTGTAAGTAATATTTTCTTGTATTTTTATAGTAGCAATTTTCAATAGGGGTTGGTAGGCTAGTTTGAACAAGTCATCGCTTAAATTATGATTTGCAATTGAAGATTTTACAAATTTGAGCTTATTTTCAATTTCTAATTCTTTTACTAAAATAGATCTATAGGGGACTTTATTGTTTACATTTAGATAGGTATTATATTCTTTTTCAAGGAAAACTAGTAATTTTTCTATATGGAGATAAATAATTTTAAGGCAATCAATTTTGGTGTAGTCCGCTGAAAAGGTGTAAATATCGCTTGGAGTCTGAGGGTTTATTACTTTGAATAAAGAATAGGAAAGGTTTTGAAGGGCATTTTGCTTTCGATGGATGAATAGCTCTAATTCTTCCTCTTTTTTTAAACTGAAAAATATATCATTGAAGGACTCTTTGATTATAGAATTTCCATTAAAAAAGGTTTTAAAACAATATAAAAAGAATTGATTCTCTTTGGAAACCTCTTCTATTTTACACTGTTGTTTGATTAATAAAACGTTATTTTCAGTCCAGCAAAACTCTAAATTGCTTTCGGGAAGATTCAATTCTTTACCAATTACTGGAATTAAATTTGCGAATTCCGGGTTGACTTCACAATCGGAGTTCATAAACTCGGGCGCATTGGGGTGCAAGTTGTGAACTCTTTTTTGAAGAGCAAACTTTATTTTTCCTTTATGTCTTGAGAAGGTGATTTTATGCAAATAATGACTGTCATAAGTGCAGTTTTTTAGGGAAGCAATGATTTCGGAATCGTCAGTTTTTTTGTTGTATTTTATTTCATTGATTAATTTGTCATAAATTCCTAAAATGTATTTTTGTATCATGAAAAACTGATTAAATTCTAAATTTCACTATAATTAACGATAATTTAACATATTAGTTGTTATTATCCTATATAAAATAGGATAATGCAAATATATCGATAATGTGTAATTATTGACGATGAAACACAATTATTTTTGAAAAATGTGAGAAATAATACTTATTTTATTGCTTTTTAGTAAGTTAGATAAAAATCAGGAATAACTTAAAAATACGGTAGGTGTTTTGAAAAGATTAGCTACTAGTTTCTTGAACCAGTGGTGCGTCTGGTACTTGAAATTTCTCTCTTAACAGCTGCATATCATCACTTACTTTTTTGTCTAAAATTTTAGCGTAATGTTGAGTAGTTCTGAGGCTTTTGTGACCCAACATTTTGCTTACGCTTTCGATTGGAACGCCATTTGTAAGTGTTATGGTTGTTGCAAAAGTGTGACGCGCAATGTGGAAGGTTAGTTCTTTGTTGATGCCGCAAACGCCCGCTATTTCCTTAAGGTAGCTGTTCATTTTCTGATTGCTCAAAACCGGTAACAGTCTTTCTTCATTAAGGCATTGTGGGTTGGTTGCATATTTTTGGATTATTTCTTCGGGAATTTGCAGCAATGGAATTCTGGATGGGGATTCGGTTTTTTGACGATGGGTGAAAATCCATCTTTTGCCATCGATGCCAAGGCTAATATTGGATTGGGTTAAATTTTTGACATCAATGTAAGCTAGTCCTGTAAAGCAGCTGAAAATAAAAATATCGCTTACCAGGTTCAATCTGTCAGTGGCAAACTTTTTGGTGTAGATGGCTTCTACTTCTTCCTGAGATAGAAATTCTCTTTCGACTTCCCGGACTTTTGACTTATAATTCGCAAATGGATCTTTTTCCAACCATCCGTTAGCTATACAAATTCTGATTATTTTTTTGAAATTCTTGATGTACTTAACAGCGGTGTTGTTACCGCATTTGCGGAAACTTCGAAGGAAGTATTCATAATCAGTAATAAAAGCGTGGTCGATTGCAGTGATATCGAAATCGGAAACGCCAAATTTCCATTGAAGAAATTCTTTTGTATGCTTCAATGATGTTTCATAACGTTCGAGTGTTCCTGGAGCGTATTACTGACCGACCAGGGATTTGACTTTGTCGTTATGGTCTTGGAAGATGGGGATGATCATTCGAGCTCGTGCTTCGATACCAAACAATTTGGACTTTAAAGCACTCGAAGTAGCAATCTTTTTATCTTTCATCATCATATGATGTGCCTCATAGACCTCTTGCTCCAATGTTTTAAGATAGGCATTTATCGTTTTGACTTCTTCTGTATTGCCAATAACCTTTTGGAGTTTGCTATCCCATTTGGCAGGTAACACGTTTCTTTTTGAAGATATTTCTTTAGGAATACCATCAATTGTAATTCTCAAATAAATAGGGGCAGTACCGTTGGTTTTGATTTTACTTTTCTTAACGAAGAAAAGAAGGTTGAATGTTTTGTTCATTTTGTGGTGACATTAAGTGGATAAAATTAAACTTCTTAAACACATAAAACAAGATGTTCATTTAGTGAACCCCTTATTTTACAGGTGTTTCAGCGGAATCCAGTGACCTATTTACACTTTAAAAAATAGGTCACTAAATAGGTCACTGAAAGAATACCAATTAATGTACTTTTTGTCACTTCCAACCAAAAAAAAACGCTGTAAAACATAGGTTTTACAGCGTTTTAGCCCTTTTTGTATTTCTACTGGCGGAGAAAGAGGGACTGCAATTAACCAAACTCCCAAAAATAGAAAAATCCTATTTATATACAAAGTATCAATAAAATCAATACTTAACAGAGGTTTTATTTTTATAAAAATCTATACAGATGGGATGCTTTTGATTATATTTTGATAATTGTTGGGAAGATGTTGGGAAAGTATTTTAGATTTTGTATATTTGATAAAGCAATCAAAGATACAGACTATGGCACGAATTAAACTATTATTAAAGTCCAAAAATAATCCTGCATCAATTTACATAAGACTTTCTGATGGTAGAAATATTGATGTAATGGCTAAAACTAATTATAGCATTAATCCCTCAGATTGGAGTGCAATAAAGCAAGAACCTAAAGATTTAAAAGATATATATAATGCAAATCTTAATTCCGATTTAAACACCTTAAAAAGCGAATTACTTAAATACTACAATAAAAAAAGTAGTAATATAGAGATTAATACTCAATGGCTAAAAGATTTTGTAAATCCACCACAAGTAGCAGATAAGCATCCAGATAAATTAGTGGATTATATAGATACATTTATTGAATTTAAAAGAAGCGATGTAAAAAGCAGCACTATAACAAAATGCAATGTTATAAAACACCTGGTGCAGCGTTATCAAAAACACACCAAATCAATTTTATATATACGTGATATAGATGCAAAATTCAAAATGGATTTCGAAAAATATTGCATTAGTGTTGGTTATGCTCCAAACACCACAGCAAGAAATATTCGTTTTATTAAAACATTTTGCAGGCACGCAAAAGCAAACGGAGTAGAAACGCATCATCAACTCGATAGCATTAAAGCCAAATACCACAAAGTAGAAAATATCTATTTGACACTAGAAGAAATTGAAAGCATTGAAAAAATAGAAAGTAAAGATTTAACGGAAGGGTTAGAAAATGCTCGTGATTGGTTATTGATAAGCTGTTATTGCGGTCAGAGGGTTTCTGATTTCCTTCGTTTTGACAAATCTATGATTAGATATGAGAAAGACAAAAAAGGAGTTCTAAAGCCCCTAATTGAATTTACACAAGTCAAAACAGATAAGATTATGACAATTCCATTACACAAAAAAATAATGGTAATACTGAAAAAATACAACGGTGATTTCCCAAAAAAGATTTCAGACCAAAAATACAACGAGCATATCAAGAAAGTATGCAAAGTTGCGAAAATAGAAGAACCAACACACGGTGTAAAATTTGACCACGAAACAAAAAAGAAAGTAGAAAAGGATTATGAAAAATGCGAATTAGTATCTTCGCATATCGGAAGAAGATCCTTTGCTACAAATAATTACGGCATTATACCAACCTCGTTTTTAATGTATATCACTGGACACACTACAGAAGCAATGTTTTTAACCTATATTGGAAAAAGCAACAAAGATATTGCAATGGAGTTAACGAGTTATTTTTAATACTTTTGAATTTAATGTTTTTATAAGCTGATGGTAAACTTTCAAAACAAAAAAATATTTTATACTCTAAAAGAGTATCAAAACAACTACAATATTTTACTTAAAAATTATCTTAAACAGCACGAGGATTTCGATGAATTAATGTTTCTTGAAATTGAAATGCAATTTTACTCTATGTGTTATGATAATTCAAATGTTGTTATTGGAGATATAGGAAATGGCCCTCAGTATTGTATAAATGGTGGTTATTGCGAAGTATTAATATCAGAAATAAACGATGCAATTTCATTGAAAGATGGATATGATTTCGATTTAAGCACAAAAATCAATACTTCGTTTAATAAAATCCTTCTATTTTTGATAGATAAAAAGAAAAAAACTGAAATCGCAGAAAATAATAATTGTAATCCAATTTTAAATAGCTGTAGTTCACCAGAAATAAAAGATTTATTTATTAGCATCCTACACAATAATTTATCTCTTTTTAATGCAATTAATCAGATTAAAAGTATTACTACTTCAGATACTTATGATTTGTTTTTAAATGAGTTTAATTCAGTTTATAATCACCTCATTTGTGAATTTATGTTTTCTTTTGATGAAGATATTATTTTGGAGGCGATTGGAACATATCAACACAATTTGTCATTTGTGTATTTAAGTGAAGAAGAAATTTCAAAAGTAAAAACCTTTATTAGAGATATTGGGGAATACAAAACTGTCTTTAATGCTTTTGGTTTTAGTTCAGTCGAAAAGGAAAATTCCACCAAACTTATTCACTTAAACAATTTAATGATTGATTATTGTAATGGTTTTTTTCACGATCCCATAGATGGCTTCGAAAATTTAATTTCTTTAAAAAATGTCTACGATCATTTAAATAAAGGCAAAGTAGATAGTGTATCAAGTGCAAACAATGATAACACAGAAAAGAGCAAAGAAACAAAGGTTGACATCACTTATGTAGATGGTATTTTTTTAGATAATAAAGACATTTTACCAATATCAATTTTAAATGCTTATAATAATGTTGGTAATTTCGAACATTTGTACATAAACGAAAATGATGATGAAATATTAAATTCATATGGCTTAGGTCCGTTTGATAGTTTACCCGGTGAAACGATAATTGAATATTATTGTCTTGAAGAAAATTATCTTAATTTACTCTCTAAAATTGAAGATAAAACCTATATCTTTTTTGACAATCGTCCTCTTGATTTGTATTTATATGAATATGCAAAAGCATTTCAAAAAGGATATATTGATTTTGAAAAAAATCTGAACCAAAAACAAACAACAATCGCAGAACCGCAAGAACAAAAAGCATTAAAAATCTTTTCCTATGTTTTAAATGCGAAATACAAAAACGGTTATTTTGGGGAGATAACAGAAAATCACGAAGCGGTTAAAGATAAAAAAGGCAGGTATATAAGCAATGATGAATTTTCAGAATGGGGTTTTCAAGGTGGACAATATTATAAAGCTTGGGAAATAATACTCAGCAATCCACTTGTATTCGAACCATTTTTTCTGAAATACTACAATCCAACAGAAACAAATAATATAACAGCCACTAGGGTTTCAGAGGATAAAAACACAAAAAAATTCCCAGCAAAATATCAAGCTCTTACATATATTCTAGAATTATTAGCAGAAGGAAAAAAACCTCCACAAGATTTTGATGGTAATTTTAAAAAAGACGAAATAATTAAAATTGGAAAAGATAGATGCAATAATTCAGGACAAAGTTTTTACAATTTTGTAAAAGACCATTTCGGACTTATTTCATCTAAAAAAATTAAAATTTCAGTTTTTAGAAATAATTGGAAAGAGATAGTATTAGAAATTACTATAAATAAAAAAGAAGTAGAATTATATATTAAAGATAATAATCTGTAATTCAAAGAGATACATATATCTCAAAATATCCAAACCTACCTTCAAAATATATCCCGAAAAATTTGTCCTGTATAACATTAAAAAATACAGGACTTATGCAAACAAATGCAATCTTACTCGAAACTCTAACAGTTGAGCAACTTCAACAACTGATAGGAACATCCGTTAGAAACGGAATTCAAGAATTTCAAAAAGAAATTCAAACAAAGGACAATTCCGAAGAATTACTCTCCAGGGATGAAACCTGTAAATTTCTCAAAATCGACAGCAGCACGCTTTGGGCGTGGA
>JAYVIK010000272.1:0-22787 GCA_043770265.1 Flavobacterium sp.
GTATTTTACTCTAGTATCATTTGCGAAAGAGATAAAATTGAAGAAATAATAGACTCCAGAACTTCGGATGCTATTGCTTTGGCTTTAAGGTTTAACGCACCCATTTTTACCTATAAAAACATACTAGATAAAGCTGGAATTTTTCTAAAATCTAATCCTTTGAATCCCGAAAAAGATGCTCAAGAAATAGAAGATGTGCTTTCAAATCCTGAAAGTTTCAAACAAAATGAAGAGAGCAATCAATCTGGCGAAACCTATTCAAAACATAGTTTAGAACAATTAAATGATTTATTAGATCAGGCTGTAGAACACGAAGATTATGAAAAAGCAGCTAAAATTAGAGACGAAATTTCAAAAAGATAATAACGAATTGTTTAATCGGTTAACCGATTAATCGATTAACCGATTAAACCAAGAATGAAACAATACCTAGACTTAGTAAAACACGTTTTAGAAAACGGAAATCAAAAAGGAGACCGAACAGGAACTGGAACAAAAAGCGTTTTTGGATACCAAATGCGGTTTGATTTAGCCGAAGGTTTCCCGATGGTGACGACCAAAAAATTGCATTTACCCTCAATCATTCACGAATTGCTTTGGTTCTTGAAAGGTGATACAAACATTAAATACCTTAAAGATAATGGCGTAAAAATCTGGAATGCTTGGGCTGATGAGAATGGAGATTTAGGTCCAATTTACGGTCATCAATGGCGCAATTGGAACAGCGAAGAGATCGATCAAATCGCAGATTTAATTCAAGAATTAAAAACCAATCCGAACAGCCGCAGAATGCTTGTTTCGGCTTGGAATCCGAGTGTTTTACCAGATACTTCAATATCATTTGCTGAGAATGTGGCCAAGAATAAAGCGGCTTTGCCTCCTTGTCACGCCTTCTTCCAATTTTATGTTGCCGATGGTAAATTGTCTTGCCAATTGTATCAAAGAAGTGCCGATATTTTTCTAGGTGTGCCTTTCAATATTGCTTCTTATGCTTTGCTTACAATGATGATTGCGCAAGTTTGCGATTTACAAGTGGGTGAATTCATTCATACTTTTGGCGATGCTCATATTTACAACAACCATTTTGAGCAACTCGAATTGCAATTGTCGCGCAAACCAAAAGCATTGCCAAAAATGATTTTGAATCCTGCTATAAAAGATATTTTCGAATTTACTTATGAGGATTTCACACTAGAAAATTATGAGCCTCATGACGCTATAAAAGGAAGTGTTGCGGTGTAATTTTTGTTGAAAACAAAAAATTTGGTTCTTCCACGAATTAAGAGTATTGTTTTTTGATATAAATCATAGAATCATATCTTTATAGGGAATTATTGTTTTAAACCCTTTTTTTCTGAAATATTTTATAGGATTTTCTTTTGAAATTGCCAAGACGAAATCGCCTCCCCAAGCACCAAGACTTTTTATCACACCCCCAAAGTCTGGAAACAAGGATTCTTTTATCGTTTGCAATTCGAGAATAGTACTCATTGCAGCTTCGTGTTCTTCTAAAGCTAAAGCAAATTGATGCAGCTTTTTTGAATTTAAAACTTCTTGAGTTATTATGTTGTTTGCTACAATATCATCGGCTAAATGGCTGTTCTTGTTGTTATAATAAGAAGCAATTGCGGATTTGCTACTTTGCTTTTTTTCCAAATAAACAAAATATAAATTTTCAGTAAATTCAGGGTCGAAAGTTACTTTTTCGACTACTGGTTTTCCGCTATCTAAATGATACAAAATTGGACAGTCATTTTGAGCACAGGCAATATCGTATCCGCTACCACCAAAACTATTGTTAAGTAATACAAAGGCATCAATTTCTAACCATTGTGCAACATTATTGATTAAAGTAGAAGAAGTTCCCAAGCCCCAATTTCTAGGAAAAGTCAATTGAGTGGTGATGTGATACCCCTCGGAATTGCCAATAAAATCAGGGTTTAACAAATAGCCTTGATGCAAAATTTCGATTAAAGTATTTTTTACAGATTCGGATTCTTCGAAAATAGTTTTTCCCGAAATGTCCTCAAACGAAAGTTGTAGATCAAGCCAAATACTGCCATCAGCATCATAACTTGTCCATTTTATTTCTTTATTTTCTCCTTTTTCAACAATTAGATTTTGTCCAAATTTAGTAGGCAACGCCAAAGCTTTGGCTCCATCAAGAACCAAATATTCTCCTGTGATTAATAATTTTCCGTTGCTGTAAAATTCTTTTTTCATTTAGTAAAATTAAACAGGTCTCCTTAAAATTTCAATATAGTCCACAACAGCGCTATGTGAAACCACGTGATGCTTGAAATGTTTCCGAATCAAAATGCGTTCTTCCTCGTTAGCTTCAAATTGGTTTAGAATATTGTTCAAGTGCATTTTCATATGACCATCCTGAATTCCGGTTGTAGTTAGCGAGCGCAAAGCTGCAAAATTCTGTGCTAAACCCGCCACCGCTACAAACTGCATCAATTCTTTTGCCGATGGATTTTCGAGCATTTCTAAAGATAATTTTACCAACGGATGCAAAGAAGTCAATCCGCCAACGGTTCCTAAAGCCAAAGGAACTTCTAGCCAAAAAGTAAAAGTATTATCTTCTATTTTGGCGTGGGACAAACTCGAATAACTTCCGTTTCGGGAAGCATAAGCGTGAATTCCGGCTTCAACAGCGCGGAAATCATTACCTGTGGCAAGCACCACCGCATCGATTCCGTTCATAATTCCTTTGTTGTGAGTAACAGCTCGAAAAGGTTCTACTTCGGCGATTTGAATTGCTCGTACGAATCTTTCAGCAAATGCTTTTGGGTTATCGATATGTTTTTCAGCAAGGTCATCAACAGGGCAAGAAACTTCGGCACGGACAATGCAGTTGGGAACATAATTTGAGAGAATGCTCATCACTACTTCGATGTCTTTTTCTGCTGTGGAAAAGGAATCATAATTTTGGGCTTCTTCTTTCAATGTTTTGGCAAATTGCTCTAAACACGAATTGATAAAGTTAGCCCCCATCGAATCCTTGGTTTCAAATGTGGCGTGCAATTGATAATAATTGGGTAACAAATTGGTTTTATCTCGCAATTCAATATCCAAAATTCCACCACCTCGTTTTTGCATATTTTTGGTAATGCCTAAGGTATTGGTGTAGAATTTGGTTTTAGTTTGATCAAAAAACGAAGCCAATTTCGATGCATCACCGTTGAAAATAAAGTGAACTTGTCCAATTTTTTCGGTATTAATAACAGTCGCTTTAAATCCGCCACGAGTGGACCAAAACTTAGCCGATTTTGAAGCAGCTGCGACCACAGAGCTTTCCTCAATTGCCATCGGAATGCTGTTATATTTCCCGTTAATCAAAAAATTAGGTGCTACACCGAGCGGAATGTAGAAATTGCTTATCGTATTTTCGATAAATTCATCGTGCAATTGCTGGAGTTTTTCGTCTGAATTCCAGTAGTTTTTTAGGATTGAAATGGCTTCTTCTGGTTTAGAAAAGTACTCTTTGGCAATCCAATTTATTTTTTCTTCTTTGGATAATTTTGAAAATCCGGCGATTGATTTTGACATGTAATTCTTTTCTAATAGGAATATTTATTCTTTATAATGCCAACAACAATAACTAATTGTTTTGCATCATTTACTTTGAAAGTTATAGTATAACCTTTATGGGTGTAGTCTCGAAGAGTATCATCCTCGAAATAATCTGATTTTTTATAATTGTAGGGAAATTTTAAATCTTTTTTGACGGCAAGAATCAAATCTTTTTTAAATTTTCTAGAAGCTTCTGGTTTGTCTTTCGCAATGAAATCAATTATTTCGTTTAGTAAAAAATAAAAATTTTCAGAAAAATTAATTTTCATACTTAGAAATTGTTTTTTCTAACATTGCATCTAATTCGTCAATGTCGTAAGTTTTAATTTCTCCGGACTCAATTTTATTCACGGCTAAATGCAATCTGTCTCGATACTCTACAAAAGATTTGTCCTCTATAATTGGACTATCTTCCTCAACAATATGCAATTCACTTTTAGAAAAAGAATTCAAGAATTCGATTAATTTTTCTTTTATACTAGATTGAAATTCGATTTTGATAGTTTCCATATTCTTTTTTTATAGAATTCAAAATTAGTAAATAATTGTTTTGTAACCGAGTTTTGCAGCTCGTTTATTTTTTCTAACATTTAACAGTTGGAATGTGAAATAATTGTAAAATTTTCACTAAAATTGAAAACTTATAAATAACCATTCAATTAATGATTTCAAATAAGATTAACCTACTGTTTTTATTGCTGTTAACTTCTGTTTTTGCACAACAAAAAATAACCGTCGAAGCCATTTATACCGGACAATTTCAACCAAAAGAGATGGCTAAATTGCAGTCGATGAAAAATAGCAATCAATATACGGTTTTAAATGTTGATAAAACCAGCCGAAGTATGCAAATTGAGGTTTTCGATTTTGCCACTTTAAAAAAAGTTTCTATTCTAATAGATACCAAAAATCAAAGTAAGTTAGTTGGCGTAATCGATAGTTACACTTTCAGTTCCGACGAAAAGCAACTGCTGATTGCCAACAAAAAAAATCAAATTTACCGTCATTCTTTTACTGCCGATTATTTTCTTTACAATTTGGAGACAAAGGAATTAATTAAAATTTTAGAACAAGTTCAAGAGCCTACTTTTTCACCCGATGGAAAAAAGATAGCATACGTCAAGGAAAATAACATTTTTGTTTATGATTTAGCGTCTAAAACCAATACCCAAATCACCACCGACGGAAAGAAAAATGCCATAATCAACGGAATCACAGACTGGGTTTATGAAGAAGAGTTTGCTTTTGTGAGAGCTTTCGATTGGAGTAAAGATAGCAAAAAATTAGGATTCATTCGTTTTGACGAAAGTCAGGTTCCAGAATTTTCGATGTCGGTTTTTGGGAAAGATTTATATCCAAAAATTGAAACGTTCAAATACCCAAAAGCGGGCGAAAAAAATTCAATAGTTTCTTTACATTTATACAATGTCGATTCCAAAACCACTAAAAATGTCGATTTAAGCCAATACAATGATTTTTATATTTCAAGAATTGAATGGACGAATGATGCCAATATTTTATCAGCAAAAATAGTAAATCGCCATCAGGATAATCTGGATTTGTTGTTTGTAGACGGAACAACGGCAGCAACAAAAGTAGTTTTGAACGAAAAAAGCAAATCCTACATTGATTTTCTAGATAAAGATAATTTGACTTTTCTTAATGATAATAGGTTTATTTGTACTTCAGAAAAGGATGGTTTCAACCATATTTACCTTTATGACAAAACTGGAAAATTAATCAATCAGGTAACCAACGGCAATTGGGAAGTAACGGAATATTATGGTTTTGACGAAAAAACAAATACTGTTTTTTATCAATCGACTGAGGATGGTTCAATCAACAGAGCTGTTTTCAAAATTGATTTATACGGAAAATATAAAGTGTTTCTATCACAAAATGTTGGAACAAACTCGGCTACTTTTAGTCCAAATTTTGATTATTTTATCAACTCTTTTTCGACTGCTGCTCACCCAACAATCTATACTTTGAACGATTCTAAAACAGGAAAACAAATTCAGGTAATAGAAAATAATGAGGCATTGGCATTCAAATTAAAAGATTATAATTTACCACAAAAAGAATTTTTTGTATTGAAAACCGAAAAAGGAAATGAATTAAATGCTTGGATTTTGAAACCTAAGGATTTTGATTCCAATAAAAAATATCCTGTTTTTATGTTTCAATATTCGGGACCTGGCTCACAAAAAGTGAACAACGAATGGAACAATAGCTATGATTATTGGTTTGCGATGCTAACCCAACAAGGATACATTGTAGCTTGTGTTGACGGTCGCGGAACGGGTTTTAAAGGAGCCGATTTCAAAAAAGTGACCTATAAAGAATTAGGAAAATACGAAGTCGAAGATCAAATAGATGCGGCTAAAGTACTAGGAAATTACCCTTATGTAGATAAATCCAGAATCGGAATTTGGGGCTGGTCGTATGGTGGTTTTATGTCGAGCAACTGTATTTTGAAAGGCAATGATGTTTTCAAAATGGCGATTGCCGTAGCTCCAGTTACCAATTGGCGATTCTATGACAGCGTTTATACCGAAAGATATATGCAAACTCCACAAGAAAACCCAAGCGGTTACGACAATAATTCGCCTATCAATTTCGTAGATAAACTAAAAGGGAAATATTTATTGATTCACGGATCGGGTGATGACAATGTGCATGTGCAAAATTCGATGCAAATGATGGAAGCTTTGATCCAAGCCAACAAGCAATTTGATTCCCAAATATATCCAGATAAAAATCACGGAATCTACGGCGGAAAAACAAGAATACAATTGTTCAATAAAATGACTAATTTTATAAAAAATAATTTATAATCTTAGAACATGCATTTAATCACTATCAAAATAAAATATATGAAGTTAATGGAATCAAAATCATGTTAGATTTTGATTTAGCCGAGCTTTATGAAGTAGAAACTAGGGTTTTGAATCAGGCGATTAAAAGAAACATCGATAGTTTTCCCGAAGATTTTATGTTTAGATTGACAACAGAAGAATGGAAAGAAATTTCATTATCACAAATTGTGATGATGAGGTCATCACAAATTGTGATGACCTCATCTAGACCCAAAAGTGCCTTGCCATATGCATTTACAGAACACGGAGTAACCATGTTAGCGAGTGTTTTGAAAAGTCCGAAAGCAAGAAAAATGAATATCGCAATAGTTAGAGCATTTGTAGCATTAAGAAAAACACTTTTGAATATAGAAAACCTTAAAAGCCAAATTCAAGAATTGGAAACAAAATATGACAAACAATTTGAGGATATTTTTGAAGCAATTCAGTTTTTAATTACGGACAATGATAGTTCTGATAAAAAATCTGAAAGAGTTAAAATCGGTTACAAAAAGTAATAAGCAAATCAGGAATTTATCAAAATGACTAATTTTATAAAAAATAATTTATAACAATAACCTTAACCAAAATAAATAAAATGAGCGAATTAGCAGTAAAAACAGGACATCCAAAAGGACTTTGGGTATTATTTGGAACAGAGATGTGGGAACGTTTCAATTTCTATGGAATGCGGGCAATCCTAACATTATTTATGGTAAATGCCCTAATGTTAGGAGAGTCAAATGCATCAATTATATATGGTGGTTTTCTAGCTCTTTGTTATTTAACCCCACTTTTAGGAGGTTTTATTTCAGATAAATATTTAGGAAACAGGAGTTGTATCTTGCTTGGTGGTACTTTGATGGCGATTGGTCAGTTTTCACTATTTTACAGTGCTACTATTTATGATAGTAATCTAGATTTTTCGAAAGCTATTTTTTGGTTAGGACTGTTTGTTATTATTTTTGGTAATGGATTCTTTAAACCTAATATATCTTCTATGGTTGGGAGTTTATATCCACCACAAGAAAAGACTAAATTAGACTCTGCCTTTACCATTTTTTATATGGGAATTAATATTGGTGCTTTATTAAGTCAATATTTTGTACCTCTTTTTGCTGATGTGAAGATCAATGGAGTTCAAGATCCTACAGTTTTTAAGTGGGGTTATTTAATGGCAGGTATTGCTATGGTTTTAGGAACATTAGTTTTTTTCTTTTTAAAAGATAAATATGTTGTTTCTCCTGATGGAAATCCTATTGGAGCAAAACCTAATAAAGATTCTTCTAAAGGTGTAGTTGAAGAACAAGCAAAATTCACTGGCAAATCAATAGGAATTGCATCAGTTTTATTTGTTGTTTTATTTTTTGCTTTCAGATACTTACTAGTTTCAGAAATTGGATTTAGTAATTTTGAAATTGGAACTTTGGTAAAAGGAATTATTTATCCTATTATTTATGGTGCTGGAATTTCATTAGCATTTTTAATTATGAGTTCAGCTGAAAGCAAGATTGAGAGAGAAAGAATTTCGGTAATTTATATTGTTTCTTTTTTTATTATTTTCTTTTGGGCAGCATTTGAACAAGCGGGTTCATCATTAACTTTTATTGCTTCAAATCAAACGGATAGAACTTTTATCTTTGGATGGGATATGCCAGCATCAATGGTTCAAATTTTTAATGGACTTTTTGTTGTAATATTAGCAGTGCCTTTTAGTATAATGTGGGATAGGTTAAGAGCAAAACAAAAAGAACCAATTTCACCGATGAAACAAGCAATGGGACTAGCTTTGATTGCTTTAAGTTATTTTATTATTGCTCATAATGTTAAAGATTTGGGCAACAGCGGTTTACTGGCTATAAAATGGTTGGTTTTATTATATTTCATTCAAACAATGGGTGAGCTTTGTTTATCACCGATTGGATTATCTTTAGTCGGAAAATTAGCTCCAAAACGTTTTGCTTCATTATTATATGGTGTTTTCTTTATTTCTAATGCTGCCGGATATGCTTTAGCTGGTTCACTTGGTGCAATCATTCCTGCTACAGGTGATAAATTTATAAAAGCAGAAACATTAGGCGTAAATCTTCAAGATGTTTTAGATAAAAAAGCAACGTTAACAGTTGAGCAAGTAGCTTTGTTTGAAAAAGAACAATTACCAACCGATTATACTTCATTTGCAGGTTTTGAAATACATAATTTATATGAGTTTTTTATGGTTTTTGTTATTTTATGTGGAACAGCAGCTATTATTTTAGCGTTCTTAACACCTTTTCTGAAAAAAATGATGCACGGCATACGATAATTTGTTTTTGTCAAACCAACCAAACCTATAAAGTTTTCATAACCTTATAGGTTTGTTTTTTAATACGATTCACTATGTGGAAAAATCACCCTAAAGCACTGCCTTATTTGTTTTTATCCGAAATGTGGGAACGTTTTGGGTATTATTTAATGATTGGTATTTTCACGCTTTACCTTAAAGATGTTGAAGCGGGTTTTGCTATGACCGAAAAAGAAGCTTCCGATTTATACGGAACTTTTATCGCCTTGGTTTTCTTAACGCCTTTCATTGGCGGTTTGGTTGCCGATAGGTATTTGGGTTATCGAAAATCCATTGTGATTGGCGGATTAATGATGGGCTTGGGATATCTGATGATGGGAATTCATAGTTTGCCAATGCTATACACCGCTATGACTTTAGTAATTGTTGGAAATGGTTTTTTCAAGCCCAATATTTCAACCCTATTGGGGAATTTCTATGATGACGAGCAATACAAAGATAAGAAAGATGAAGGTTACAATATTTTCTATATGGGAATAAATGTGGGGGCTTTTATTTGCAATTTTTTTGGTGCAGCCCTTAAAATTCTTTTCGGTTGGCAAGAAGCTTTTATGGCTGCTGGTGTTGGAATGTTTATAGGTGTCATTGTTTTTTTATTAGGCACCAAACATTACGGAGATAAAACAGAAAAAAAAGGAGTCCAAGAAGGCGATATGCCTTTTTATAAAATTGTTTTATTTATCTTATTGCCCTCGGTTCTTTTTGGAATAATTGGTTGGTTATTAAAAGGAGTCACTTCGGATGTTAATATAGACAGTTCTATATTTGGTTCGGATAGTACCGATGCTTTTGTTTTTGCTTGCATTCCAATTATTTTCTTTTACGGAAGCCTTTATGTTAAAGCAAAAGCGGAAGACAAACGGCCAATAGGAGCTTTACTTTCCATTTTTGCAGTCGTGATTTTATTTTGGGCAGTTTTCAAATTAAATGGTTCGGCACTAAACAATTGGGGAGATAAATATACCGATAGAGAATTGACAGGAATGTCACAACAAATAGGGTCAAAACTTGTTCTTACCGATACTTTAACCTACTCCAAAGATTCCGTAGCCCAATATGATGCTGCCTTTCGAATTCAGAAAAAAGACGGAAAAGTAGTAAAGGTGGTAGATTATCCTTTGTACTTCCGAAATGTAGCACCGGATAAATTACCCGAAGAGAGCAATAAAATTTTTACTTGGTCTGCCAATTTAAGCCAATCCATCAATCCGGGTTGGGTGATTATTTTGACACCATTAGTCGTCGCATTTTTTACCTTTTTACGAAACCGAAAGAAAGAACCTTCAACACCTACAAAAATCGCCTTTGGATTATTAATTTCTGCTTTGTCAGTATTGGTAATGGTTGCCGCAGTTCACATAGGAAATAACGGTGCAGAAAAAGTATCCGTTTGGTGGCTTGTCGCCAATTATGGTGTGATTACCATTGGAGAATTATTCCTGAGTCCAATGGGATTATCAGTGGTTTCAAAATTAAGCCCAAAAAATATCACGGCATTAATGATGGGTGGCTGGTTTCTATCGACATCGATTGGGAATAAATTAAGCGGTGTTTTGGCCAGTTTGTGGGACACTTATGACGACAAAGCCAACTTTTTTTGGGTGAATTTTGGTTTATTGTTGTTTGCTACTTTGCTGATGTTCGCTTTGGTCAAAGAACTCAATAAAGTCATGAAAGAAAAAGGAATAAATTAAAATTATGGAACAGATTTTAACTAACGAACAAATACAAAACTTCAAAGGCAAGTATCCCAAGCAATTGTGGTACTTGTTTTTCAGCGAAATGTGGGAACGTTTCAGCTTTTACGGAATGCGCGGAATGCTTTATGTTTTTATGGTGAATCAATTGACAATGAAAGACACTGAAGCTAATTTGCAGTATGGAGCAACACAAGCATGGGTGTATGCTTTTACATTTATTGGAGGATTGTTTGCTGATAAAATTTTCGGATTTAGAAAATCTCTTTTTTGGGGCGGCTTATTGATGATTATAGGAAGTGTTATTTTAGCAATTCATCCTAAAGAATTCTTTTTTGTTGGAGTAAGTTTTACAATTGTAGGAACCGGTTTTTTTAAACCCAACATTTCATCAATGGTAGGGAAATTATACAAAGATGATGATAATAGAAGAGATGCTGGTTTTTCATTATTTTATGCTGGAGTAAATCTCGGAGCATTAATTGGAGGATACATTTGCGTTGCTGTTGCCAATGGAACGCTTTGGGAATCGTTTATACCCGAAACATTACGATGGAATTTTGCCTTTGGATTTGCTTCTGTTGTAATGATTATAAGTTTATTGACCTTCGTTCAAACCCAAAAGTCACTTGGAGAAATTGGTCTATCTCCTTTAGCACATATCGAAAAATCCAAAAGAAGAATTATAGAAATCATTACTTATATAGGCTCATTGTTGATAATTCCCATTATTATGGTAATGGTTTCCAACACAACATATACGGATTATTTCATGTATTTAATTGGGCCTGCATCCTTACTTTATTTACTCTATGAAATGAGAAGCTTCACTTTTTCAGAAAATAAAAAACTAATCGCTGCCGTTATATTTATGTTATTCTCTGTTGTATTTTGGGCTTTTTTCGAGCAAAGTGGCGGCTCATTGAGTGCTTTTGCGGTAAGCAATTTAGACAATACTATTTGTGGGGTGAAATTAGATCCAAATGGAGTTAATAATTCTGCCAATTCATTATTTGTGATTGCATTTGCAGCAATAGTGGGATTAGTTTGGTTATGGATGAGTAAAAGGAAAATCGAACCCAATACTGTTATTAAATTCGGATTGGCATTTCTGTTTCTTGCGGGAGGTTTTTGGGTATTTTATTATACCAAATTCTTCGCTGGAGCCGATGGAAGAACTTCCTTGGGATTGTTTACTTTTGGTTGGTTTGTGATTACTTTTGGGGAATTGTGCTTGTCTCCAATAGGAATGTCAGCAATGACAAAACTATCACCCCAAAAAACACAAGCGGTTATTATGGGAATGTGGTTTCTAGCGAGTGCTTACGGACAATATTTTGCAGGATTGTTGGGTGCCAATATAGCTGGAGCTTCAGAAAATGCAACCAATGCCGAAAAACTTATTGTTTACGCTGATGGCTACCAACAATTAGCCATTTATGCTTTGATTGCCGGAGTTATTTTGATACTAATTTCACCTTTGGTAAAAAAATTAATGCAGGAAGTAAAATAAATTACTATTTTCGGCATTATTATTGAAAACAAATTTATTCTAAAATCAATATTATGAAAAAGACTTTTATTACAGTTCTACTAATTATGGGTTCCCTTGTCATTCAGGCGCAAGAATTAAAATGGGAAACCGACATCAACAAAGCGATATCGGTATCTAACAAAACCAAAAAACCAATGTTGTTGTTTTTCACCGGTAGCGATTGGTGCGGTTGGTGCATTCGTTTGCAAAAAGAAGTGATGAAAACTCCTGAGTTTAAAACTTGGGCCGAAAAAAATGTTGTTCTGGTAGAATTGGATTACCCTAGAAGTAAACCGCAAACGGAACTAATAAAAAATCAAAACACTACTCTACAACAAACATTCGAGATAGAAGGGTTTCCTACCATTTATTTTGCAACTGCAAAATTAAACACTAAAAAAGTACCAAGTTACACCAAAATTGGAAGTACAGGTTATGTTGCTGGCGGACCAAAAGCTTGGTTGGCAGTCGCTGATGATATATTGAAAAAGAAATAATTTCATTCCAATCTATAAAATCCCTTTTCACCAATTGCGTGAAAAGGGATTTTTGCTTTGAGACAAGTGTCTTTCCACAATTTTTGAATATTTCTATAATTCGAAGCATCTGCAACGATTATTTTGGGTTTTGTTGATGCAAGAAAACGTTCCATATTGATTTTTGGCGATTGAGTTAAAACAACAATATCAGGTTGACTATTTTTTGGATAAACTCCTAAACTATCCAAAATCAAAATTTTATTACCATTAAAATACATCAGGTTTTGCAATTTTTTCTTAGCTGCCAAACGACTGAAATTACCCATCAAATAAGTAGAAAGTGGATTGTTTTTCGAGGCTGTTTTCAAAAGGCTGTCGTTGGCAAATAAAACTACATTTTCTCCCTTTCGTTCTGCTATCAAGGTGTTTTTCTTCGAGTTGAAAATCACCAATTCGCTTTGGTTTTGAATTGTCCAATGGTTGGCAAAATACGTAATTTGGAAAATAATTACAGCAACTAAAACCAAAACCAACCTATTGAAACTTGGTTTTTTGAACCAAAATATCGAGGTAATAATCAACAAATAAACAGTCAACAAAAACTGCCAATGAAACGGAATCTCACGAAAAATGAACTGCTCCAGCGAGGCAATCGAATTGATTATTTTATTCAAAATAAAAATACTCCATTCCAATGATTTGGCTAGAAAAATAGGAACACAATCCAAAGCTGCCAAAACCATTACCAAAACACCCAACCCCATAATCAGACTCAAAAACGGAATAATAATTAGATTGGTGACGAAAAACAAGCCTGGAAATTGATGAAAATAATACATACTCAACGGAAAAGCACCAATTTGTGCGGCAAAGGAAACCGTCAAAATTTCCCAAAAGTAATTGGTGATTATATTTTTTGGACGCCAAAGTTGCGCCAATAAAGGTTGTAACCAAAGAATAAAAAACAAAGCCACATAACTCAACTGGAAACCTACATCAAACAAAAACGAAGGTTCAAATAGTAAAATAAGCAACATTGAAACCAGCAACGTATGAAAAATATTGGTACTTCTTCGCAGGTACATTCCAATAGCAACAAAGGAAAACATCGTCACCGAACGAAGTACCGATGGTGCCAATCCAGCTATCAATCCGAAGGAAAATAGTGAAAACAAAATGATAATGAGTTTGATAAATGAACCCCGTTTTGTGTTGGGAAAAGGCTTCAAAAGAAAAGTCACAAACAACAAGATAAACCCAATATGCAATCCCGAAACCGACAAAATATGAACCGCTCCGGCAAACTGATAATCTCGAATAATCTCTGGCGAAATATCCTGTTGTTGTCCTAAAATTAAGGCAATGGCAACATTGAGTTCCGTTTTGTTAAAGTTACTTTTCTCTAAGTTCTTTATAATTTTTGTTCGCAATTTCGAAGTGTAATACCAAACATCTTTTTCAACAATAGAACCGATTTTAATATCCGAAGCATCGGCATACAGTTGTGCATAAATTTGTTTCCTTTCAAGGTATTTGCCATAATCGAATTGGTTGGGATTTTTGATTGCACTGTTTTGGTACAAATTTCCATTGATTTGCAAATGAGTACCAATTTCGAAAGGATGACTCAAGCTGTCTTTTCGAACATTCAAGAGCACTCTTCCCTTATTTACGGAATGATCCACTTGATTTACCAATACAATATAGCGGTCGTTGTAACTGGAACTCCGCATTTTTTCTCGAACCGTAACTTCCACTAAATGCGGTTTTTCAAAAATAGCTTTGAGGTGAATGTAATTGCTGCTCTGAAAAGAGTCCGTGTGGATGATTTGAGTGCTTGTGCCGATTCCAAAAGCAAGAAAATAGGTGGAAAGACCAAAATAGATTGGATTTATTATCTTGCCTCTAGAAATTAAATAAACGATAATAAAAACACAAAAAACACCCAAAAGAAAAGAAAATACAAATTGCGGATTGGGTTGAAAATAGTACCCAACAACAATCCCAGCCAAAAAACCAATCGTAATTCGCGCTAAAGGAAATTGTACTACTTTCATATTGATAAAAGTAATTATTTTTAGTGATAGAAAGGCAAATTCAAACTATAATTGCAATTTTTTCCTAGTAATACCGATTATATATTCAATATAGTCCAATAAAAATTGGACTATTTTCATACTATATCGGCATTACACAAAATCTCTTTGGACTATTTTAAAAATTCGTTTGGTATAAATTCGAATCAAGGCTTGAATTCATAAGCTATTTATTTTCAGAACAGATCTAGGAGTTTTTTAAATCCTTAAGATCGTAGTTGGTGGATTCAATCAGATCTATGAAATTTTAAAAACCTCATAAGTCTTAAATATTGAAATCGCTGAATTTAATTTCAATCTTTAACAAATAGAGCGATGTTTACTATTTACAAGAGAAGCGCCTTCAAAATCTATGTATCTGCAATGAAATCTATGTGGTTAAAATTACACCACATTTCCAGTAGCACCAATTAAAAACTTACCACTCATTCACCTTATTGGCATCCATTTTTATAAAAATAAAGAGTAAAATAGTAAAGCCCCAAAGTCCGGAACCACCATACGAAAAGAAAGGTAATGGCACTCCAATTGTGGGGAAAACGCCCAAAACCATAGCAATATTAACAAAGAAATGAATGAACAAAATCGCTGCCACGCAATAGCCATACACTCGGCTAAATTTTGTTTTTTGTCTTTCGGCTAGGTAAATTATCCTAAGAAGTAATCCCACAAAAAGACCAACAACAAGAAGCGAACCTGCAAACCCCCATTCTTCTCCAACCGTTGTAAAAATATAATCGGTGTGTTGCTCGGGTACAAATCCTCCTTTAGTTTGTGTTCCTTCAAGAAATCCTTTTCCAATCCAACCACCCGAACCAATAGCAATTTCAGATTGATTGGTATTGTATCCAATACCTTTCATATCCACTGCTTTTCCGAGTAAAATATTGAAACGATCTCGGTGATGCTGTTTGAAAACGTTTGTAAATACATAGTTTACAGACAAGACAAAACCAGAAATTAGCACAAAAAGAATACTGCTCATCACTATATTTCTATCTCCTAATCTGGATTTAAAATGTATTAAAACAATGGCTAACAATCCCATAAGGATTACATATTGAGGCTCTAAAACAAGCGTTAGTACAAACAATAATATAGCACAAAATCCTGTCCACAAATACCAAGCAGGCAAACCTTCACGGTATAAAACGATAAAAAAGACACTATAAATCAAAGCGCTTCCCGGATCAGGTTGAGGTAAAATAAGCATTACAGGTAAAAACACGATGGCTAAGGCTTGAATTTGACGATTGACATCTTTTAAATTGATTTGCGAATCACTCAAATATTTTGCCAATGCTAATGCTGTTGCTGCTTTTGCAAATTCTGATGGCTGAAGTGTAAAACTACCTATTCCATACCAGCAGCGTTGACCAGCAATGGTTTTTCCAAAGGCAAACAAACCCAACAGCGATAATAATGCAATACCATAAATTATAGTTGCGTATTTTTCATAGAATTTACCATCCACATAAAGAACAATAAAAATTAGTGGGATAGTAAATATTATAAATAAAAGTTGTTTTTCAGCAGTACCTTCCATCGAAGATAAGGAAGAGGAATAAATGTTCAACCAACCCATTAGCACCAAAACTACATAAATAGTGATGCATATCCAGTCGATGTTATTGGTTAAACTTTGGTTTTTCATTTGACATTAATCTTTAGTGTTGTTGTTTTGTAGTATCAATTTTTACTTTCGGAACCACAATTTTGCTTTTCGCTATAGAATCCTTTCTTCTCATTTCTTTTTTAACAACCTCCGAAAGTCCGCCTAACTTAGCATATCGGTCTTGTAAACTTCTTTCGAGCGTTCTTTTTTCTAAATCAGTTCTTGTGATTTTTCCTTTAAGGTATTTCTCAATCATCAAACTGGCAATTGGCCCAGCGATTGTGGAGCCAAAACCTCCATTTTCGACTAATATAGCAATGGCAATCTTTGGATTATCCTTTGGTGCAAAAGCAACAAATATGGAGTGGTCTTCTAGCTGAGTTCTTTTGCCATTTATTTTAGCAAAATTCTCTGCTGTACCAGTTTTTCCACAAATATCTATTCCTTCCACTCTTAAACCAGCGGCAGTTCCGAAATTATACACATCGAACAAACCTTGAATCATTGGTTTAAAATGGCTTTTGTCTATGGTTGTTACGTGTTTGGTGGTGAATTTTTTGTCGATTTTCTCTCCTTCAATTTTCTTGATGATATGAGGCGTGAAATAATAACCTTGATTTGCAACGGTAGCCATCATATTGGCCAATTGAATTGGAGTCAACAACACTTCTCCTTGTCCAATCGCGTTGGATATGATGGTTTTACCACTATATCCCCAACCAGGATATATTTTTTTATAGGTTTTCGAATTGGGAATTTTTCCTTTCTTACCTGTTGGTAAATCACAACCCATAAATTGACCCAGTCCAAAACTTTTAACATGATTACTCCATACATCTACAGCATATGGGGTGTCTTTATATTTACTAATAGTTCGCAAATATACATTCGAAAAATAGGCGTTACAGGATTTATAAACACCAACATTCAAATCACGCGAACCTCCACCGCAATGGCATCTCTGGAATCGTCCAGGGGCATAAGCAAATCCGTGATTACACATAAATCTTGATTGAGTGTCAATCACATTTTCTTGAAGCCCAACGAGTCCTGTCAGTATTTTAAACGGAGAACCTGGAGGATATTCTGCCAATAATCCCCTGTCATAAAGTGGTTTTGCAATCGAATCGCGATACAATAAAGTATAATTTTTTGAACGTTGGCGTCCTACTAAAATAGCGGGGTCATAATTGGGTGCCGTTACTAAAGCTAATATTTCGCCAGTTTTAGGCTCGATGGCCACAATTCCACCTCGCTTATTAATCATCAATTCCTCGCCATATTTTTGAAGCTCCATATCAATGGTCAAATTGATGTCTTCACCTTGAACAGCAATTGTATCGTATTTTCCTTCCTTAAAAGAACCAATTTCACGATTGTATTTGTCTTTTTGAATGTATTTTACTCCTTTAATTCCACGTAAAATTTCTTCATAACTTTCTTCAACCCCTTGTTTTCCTATTAAATCTCCACTATTGTAATAGGGGTTTTTCTCAATCAATTTATCGTTTACTTGTGTGATTCCCCCAAAAACGTTGGCTCCAAAATTGACTTGGTAATCGCGTAGGGAACGTTTCTGAAAATAAAAACCTTCAAATTTTCGAATTTTTTCCTGAAATGCTGCAAATTCACTTTTATTCAATTGCGCCAAAAATAAGGAAGGCAAGCGTGGACTATATACTTTGGCTTTTGCAATTTTTTCTAAAAAACTTTCTTTTGTAATAGCTAATAATTGGCAAAACTCAATGGTATCTAAATTTTTTACATCTCTAGGAATAACCATGATGTCATAAGAGGGCTGGTTTGCCACCATTAATTTGCCATTTCTATCATAAATATATCCTCTCTCAGGATAGTCATATTGAATTTTTATGGCATTATTATCCGACTTTAATTTGAAAGAATCGTTGACTACTTGCAAATAGAAAAGTCGTAATACCAGTAAAGAAGCTGCAATAATGATCATTGAAGGAAGCAACACTTTTCTCATCGTCTATTGGGCTTAGTAAGATAAATTATAATGATGCAAATAATAATTGTAAAAACTGTACTGAATAGTGTGCGAAGTAAAACATCTAAAACTAAAGTAAATTTGAATGCTTCTAAAGAAAATAATAGTATATGGTGAATGATTACCGAAAATAATATAAAAGTAAATCTTTCGGGAGTTAGAACATCATTCAATTTGATAGTTTGATATTCATAACTTAATCCAAAAGCAATCTTAAAAAGGTAGGGACGATAATACGCCAAAATCACACAAGCTGCTGTATGAAATCCCCCGGAATTACTGAACAAATCCATACAAAGTCCAAGGAAAAAACTAGCTGCTAAAAGTCCCGATTTATTCCCATTTACAGGATACAATATAATAAAAAGGATATAAGGATACGGACTGATATAGCCCAAAAAGTTCATATCATTGAAAATAATAATTTGAACCGCAATTAGCAGTATAAAGCGAAAAATATTTACGAATAAAGCACTATTCATCTTTTTCTTTCTTTTTTTCTAAATTGATAATTTCATCGCGATTTTTACTTTTTAGGATATAAACGTGACCTAAATTTGTCATATCATTGAATAGTTTAACCTCGATTGTATAATAATGGGTTTCATTATCAATTTTTATTCTGTCAATAGTTCCAATATTAATGTTTTCTGGAAAAATAACAGATTGACCACCAGTAACAATGGTATCGCCTTTTCTTATGGATGCTAATCTAGGAACATCGGTCAATTGAACAAAACCAGTGCTTTTGCCATCCCAAGTCAAAGAACCGAAATGATTTGATTTTTTTAGTTTAGCGTTGATTTGAGATTTTATATTTAAAATACTGATAACAGTAGCGTAGTTGTTGGAAGTATTATCAATTATCCCTACTATTCCTAAACTATTAATAACACCCATATCCGATTTCACGCCTTGAAGGCTTCCCGAATTAATGGTTAGGTAATTTTCGTGTGTGTTAAAAGTATTATGAATTACTTTCGAAACTATAATATCTGATGGGATTATACCCTTCAGGCTGTCTAGTTTTGCAATTGCAGTGGTGTCTTTGGCATTAAAAAGAAGGCTTCTCAACTTCGCATTTTCTTGAGCCAATGCGTCATTTTGGGTTCTTAAATTGAAATATTCACTTACGTTATTGATTTTTTCATAAACCCCACCACTCAAAAAATTAGCTGAGCTGATCATCTTACTTCGATGATAAGAATGAGATTGAATAGAAAGCGATAGCGAAATGCCCAAAAGCAGCAAAAACAGCAATCGATTACTGTTTTTAAAAATAAAATTAAATATTTGCTGCATTTCTTAGCGGTAAATTATATGTTGTAAATTTAAACTCGTCACACTAAACTAAATAATTTTTTATTTAATTAAAACACTTTTGAATTTCACAAGATTTTTAAGTGCCATTCCCGTTCCACGAACTACTGCTCTTAATGGATCTTCTGCTATATAAACTGGTAAGTCTGTTTTTTGTGAAATTCTTTTGTCAAGACCTCTCAACATCGATCCTCCACCGGCAAGGTAAATACCTGTATTGTAAATATCTGCTGCCAATTCAGGAGGTGTTTGAGACAAGGTTTCCATTACGGCATCTTCAATTCTCTGAATTGATTTGTCCAATGCTTTTGCAATTTCTCTGTAAGAAACCGCAACTTGTTTTGGTTTTCCAGTAAGTAAATCTCTACCTTGAACCGACATATCTTCTGGAGGTGTTTCTAAATCTTCGATAGCGGCACCCACTTGGATTTTTATTTTTTCGGCAGTACTTTCTCCCACAAAAAGGTTGTGTTGGGTACGCATATAATACACAATATCATTGGTGAAAACGTCACCCGCAATTTTAACCGATTTATCGCAAACAATTCCACCCAAAGCGATTACTGCAATTTCTGTTGTTCCGCCACCAATATCTACAATCATGTTTCCTTTAGGTTGCATAATGTCAATACCAATACCTATTGCAGCAGCCATAGGTTCGTGTATTAAATAGACTTCTTTACCATTTACTCTTTCACAAGATTCTTTTACCGCTCTCATTTCTACTTCGGTAATTCCTGATGGAATACACACGACCATTCTTAATGCTGGAGTAAACATCCTTTTTTTCAAAGCAGGAATGCTCTTGATAAGCATGCTAATCATTTTTTCCGATGCATCAAAATCAGCAATTACACCATCTTTCAATGGTCTTATTGTTTTAATGTTTTCATGGGTTTTTCCCTGCATCATACTGGCTTCTTTACCAACTGCAATGATTTTTCCTGAAACTCTATCGCGGGCTACTATGGATGGACTGTCAATAACAACTTTATCATTGTGAATGATTAAAGTGTTTGCTGTACCAAGGTCTATCGCAATATCCTCGGTCATGAAATCAAAAAATCCCATAAGTTTAATAGGGTATAAAAATTTATAAAAAAATAATGTACAAAGCTAAACAAATTAATGTTTAAAATGACGTGTTCCTGTAAATACCATTGCCAATTTATTTTCGTTGCAATAATCAATGCTCAATTGGTCTTTTATGGAACCTCCTGGTTGAATTACTGCTGTTATTCCAGCGTTCTTGGCAATTTCTACACAATCCGGAAAAGGGAAAAAAGCATCACTAGCCATGGATGCTCCTTTTAAGCTAAATTCAAAAACTTTCGCTTTTTCTATAGCTTGCAATAAGGCATCTACTCTTGAGGTTTGTCCGGTTCCAGAAGAAATTAAAGTTCCGTTTTTGGCAAATACAATCGTGTTCGATTTGGTGTTTTTACACACTTTAGAAGCAAAAATTAAATCTTCTACTTCTTGTGCTGATGGTGCTGTTATTGTAACGTTTTTTAAGTCTGCTTTAGTATCAGTAATATTGTTTCTTTCTTGAACTAAAATTCCGTTTAAGCAAGTTCGTACTTGTTTTTGCGGTAAGGCTACTTCGTTTTGAATCAAGATAATTCTGTTTTTCTTTTCTTGTAAAATGGCAATAGCTGTTTCGTCATAGCTTGGAGCAATCACTACCTCACAGAATAATTTGTTAATTTCCGTTGCAGTGGCTACATCAATTATTGTGTTTGCTATCAAAACCCCTCCAAAAGCCGAGGTTGGATCGCAAGCCAAAGCTACATTATACGCTTCGCTAATGGTTGGCCTTGTTGCCAATCCGCAAGCGTTATTGTGTTTCAAAATGGCGAATGTTGGCCCGTCATTTTTGAATTCGTTAATTAAATTTACAGCAGCATCAACATCCAATAAATTATTATAAGACAATTCTTTTCCGTGAACTTTTTGGAACATAGCATCAAAATCACCAAAGAAAAAACCTTTTTGATGTGGATTTTCGCCATATCTCAAAATTTGACCCTCAGCAATACTGGTTTTGAAAACCGTCTCGTCTGTATTGAAATAATTGAAAATCGCTGTGTCATAATGAGAGGAAACGTGAAATGCTTTTGTAGCAAACAATTTTCTATCTTCTAAAGTTGTGGCGCCATTTTGATTGGAAATTAAATCCAAAAGCAAACTATATTCGACTACCGAAGGGACAATAACCGTATCCTTGAAGTTTTTGGCAGCAGCACGAATCAAAGAAATACCACCAATGTCTATTTTTTCTATAATATCTTCTTCGCTAGCTCCAGAAGCAACCGTTTTTTCGAAAGGATATAAGTCAACAATCACTAAATCAATTTGAGGAATATCATATTCCTTCATTTGTTGCACATCACTTTCATTGTCCTGACGGTTTAAGATTCCACCAAAAACTTTTGGATGCAAGGTTTTTACTCGTCCTCCTAAGATAGATGGATAAGAAGTAACATCTTCAACGGGAACAACAGGAATTCCAAGGTTTTTGATAAACTCTTCGGTTCCTCCAGTAGAATAAAAGACTACATTTTGTTCGTGTAATTTTCTAATTATTGGTTCCAAACCCTCTTTTGAAAAGACTGAAATTAGTGCTGATTGTATTGTTTTTGTGGTGCTCATTATGTAGTTAAAATTTTGTGGTGCAAAAGTAGTTTTTTTGACGATAAAATTCAAATCTATTTTTGTAACAATAATTTAAAAAAAGCTACCAATGAGTTATTGATTTTTCATTAGGATTATGAAGAAAATTTTTGGAATTTTACAATAACACAAACCACCGATTTATGCTAGTTTATTTTCGACTATTATCTGAGAGTTTCCGTTTTGCAATGAATGCTTTACGAAACAATAAACTGCGAACTTTATTATCCTTACTTGGCGTTACCATTGGAATTTTTTTCAATTATAGCTGTACTTGCCGCCGTAGATTCATTAGATAGAAAAATCACTAAGGATTTGAGTTCTTTAGATAAGAACACCATTTATGTAATGAAAATGTCTTTTGGTCCTTCTGAAATTCCGCAGTGGAAAAGAGAACAATTTCCAAATGTAAAATACGATGAATACCTCTATATGAAAGGTGCAATGACAAACACCAATCAAATGGGTTACCAAATATTTACCAAAAGTGAATCAATAAAATACGGCTCGAATACCGTTACCGATGTCAATGTTGTGCCCGTTTCACATGAGTTTATTGATATTCAAGGATTAGAATTTGA
>JAYVIK010000273.1:0-7642 GCA_043770265.1 Flavobacterium sp.
TACACGCCAATGGTTTCTTCTAAACTTGATATTTTGAGGTTGGCTGGATGAAAAAATTGTCGTTTTAATTCTGTTGAACTAAGGCTTTTCAAAAGCAAAGCCCATCGCGCGTGAATACCTTCGATGATTTGGATGGAGGAAGAAATATCGTCTGAATTGCCATCGGCAAGTTCGGCCCAGAGTTGTTCTTCATAAGGTTTTATGGTGGGAACATCTTCGGTTAATGCTAGTTTGAATCGGATTAAACTATTTATATGACTGTCGGCGCAATGATGGACGACTTGTTTGATGTTCCAACCTTCTGGACGGTATATCCAATATAGCTCTTCGACAGATAGCGTTTCAGTCAGACTTTTAATTTTAGATGGAAATTCTTCAATTGTGCCAATCCAATTTTCCAAATCATTTTTGGACACATCATCTATTTTTGGACACGGCCCTATCGGGAATTTTAGTTTTTCTAAGTTTAAATTATTTTCCATTATGCTTTATTTACTCGTTTAATTTCATACAAATCGGTTCTACGGTCTTTCAGGATTCGGACACTACCGTGTTCGTGTAGTTCTTTCAATAAATCCAAATCGACATCTACAATCAAGGTCATTTCGGTATTGGCGGTTGCCTCAGCTTTTATTCCCGTACTTGGAAATGCAAAATCCGATGGTGTAAACACAGCGGTTTGCGCATACTGAATGTCCATATTATTTACCTTTGGAAGGTTTCCAACACATCCAGCAATCGCAACATAACATTCGTTTTCTATAGCACGAGCTTGCGAACAGTGTCTTACTCGGGTGTAGCCACTTTGGGTATCTGTCAAAAAAGGCACAAATAAAATCTTCATTTGCTCGTCTGCCAAGAGTCTTGAGAGTTCTGGGAATTCAACATCGTAGCAAATCATAATTCCTATTTTACCACAATCGGTGTCGAAAGTTTTTATTTCTGAACCGCCTTCCATTCCCCAATGCAAGACTTCATTCGGAGTGATGTGAATTTTATAATACATCTCGGATGTTCCGTCTCTTTTGCAGAGAAATCCAACATTGTACAAAGAGCCATTTTCCATATAAGGCATACTTCCAGAAATAATGTTAATGTTGTATGATATGGCAAATTCTTGAAATTTTTTACGAATTGGGTCAGCATATTTAGCGAGTTCTCGGATGGCTTCGGATTCCGATAAATGATTGTAATCTGCCATTAATGGGGCAATGAATAATTCAGGGAAAACGGCAAAATCGCTTTTGTAACCTGAAACGGCATCAATAAAAAACTCGGCTTGTTCGAACAAAGCCTCTAAGTTGGATAAAGAGCGCATTTGCCATTGAATTAATCCAAGACGGATCACGCTTTTTTGCGTATTTATTAATAGTGGACTTTCGTCATAATAAATGTTGTTCCATTCCAATAAAACGGCAAATTCTTTAGAATCTATATCTCCTTCAAGATAGTTTTTCATAATCCGCATCACGTGAAAATCATTGCTCAACTGAAACGAAAGCACTGGATCGTGCAATTCTTTTCGTTTTACTTTGTCGATATATTTTTTGGGAGTTAGTTTTTTGGAGTGTTCATTGTAGTTTGGAATTCTTCCAGCAAAAACTATGGATTTTAGATTGAGTTGTTCGCACAATTCTTTTCGAGCATCATACAATCGTCTTCCTAGGCGCAAACCTCTATACTCCGGATGAATAAATACATCGATTCCGTATAAAATTTCGCCTTCTGAATTGTGAGTCGAGAAAGTGTAATTTCCAGTTATTTTGGCATAATTGGGATTTTTGTCCACTAGAACTTCGTCAAGAATTAAAGACAAAGCAGCACCAACTACCTTTCCATCTGCTAAAACCACTAATTGACCTTCGGGGAATAGCTCCAGTAAAATTTCAATGTCTTTCACTTCCCAATGCGAATTTCCCATTTCGGGATAGGCCATTTTCATTGATTTTTTTAGCTCTTTGTAATCTTCGATTTGTAAATTTCGTAGTACTACTTTCTTTATTTTAGTTTGCATAACTTTATGATATTCAACAAATATAGATATTTATTTTCCATTTACAAACGGTTACAAATAGTTACAACCGAAAGTAAATAGTTATCAACCGAGTAAATTTTGAGAGCTGTCGCATCTTTGCCCTGTTGATTTGAACGAACAATTCAACAAACTATATATAAACAATTTAAATTTTACACGCCATGAATGCAATGAAAAACACAGTACAGTTAATCGGAAACGTAGGTAACGATCCAGAAATCAAAACTTTTGATGGAGGAAAAAAATTAGCCAATATAACCATCGCCACAAACGATAGTTATAAAAATGACAAAGGGGAAAAAGTTGAACAAACCGAATGGCACAAAGTAGTTGCCTGGGGAAAAACCGCTGACATCATCGAAAAATATGTAACAAAAGGGCTTCAAATAGCTGTGGAAGGTAAATTGACACACAGAAGTTACGACGATAAAAATGGGGAAAAACGTTATATCACTGAAGTAGTTGTGAATGAAGTTTTGCTTTTGGGCAAATAGTTTACTTGAATATATTTTTATAAAAAATGCCCTCTCAATTTGGAGGGCATTTCTATTTTTAATTAGAACACTTTTTTCTTTAAATCAAACATTGGGCAATTATCACAACGCTTCTTTTCGCCTTTTTTGTATTTATCACAACATTTAGACTTGCATTTATCCCCTTTCTTGATTTTTTCAGGATTGCCTTTTTTATTTTTTTTCTCTTTTTCTTTCTTACTCACCTTATGAAGGATTTTAATCTACACAAAGGTATGTTATTTTTATCAATTCTAAATAAGAGAAACCGTTTTATTAAAAAAATGCCTTAAAGGAATTGCATTCTTTAAGGCATTTATTTAATCTTGTAAAAGTTTAAATTATTTTGGAGCAGCAGCACTTGCAGCAACGGCAATGAGTTGAATGTCACGGTCGAATAAATACAATCCGCCTTTGTCATCACCAATCAAATTGATTTTGTCCAAAATGGTTTTGGCAGTGGCTTCTTCTTCAATTTGTTCAGCAACATACCATTGCAAGAAGTTGTGAGTGGCATAATCTTTTTCTTCAAAAGTGATGTGGACTAATTCATTAATTGAATTTGAAACAAATAGTTCGTGTTGGTAAAGTGCTTCAAACATTCCTTTGAATGTTTCGTAAGAAGTATTAGGTGCATTTAAATCGGTGATTTGTGCATGACCTCCGCGTTCGTTTACGTATTTTATAAGCTTAAGCATGTGTAGGCGTTCTTCGTCTGATTGTGCGTACATAAATTTGGCTATTCCTTCAAGGCCACTAACTTCTGCCCAGCAAGCCATTGATAAATAAATTTGAGATGATTCGGCCTCAATGCGAATTTGTTTGTTTAAAGCGATTTCTATGTTTTTTGATAGCATAATTCTAAGTTTTTAGTAAAGTTAAAAAAATTAATTCAAAACCAATTCAGGCTTTATCAAAAGTTTTAATTTTTGTCTATTTTTCAAAACACCAGTTTTATTTCCAAGATATTAAAGTTTTCAATACTGATTTGTTTGATTTGCGGCTGTGCAATTTTTCTACTACAAAAACTGAATTCTAAAAAGGCATTATTGAACACTCCTTATCCGTTCATCAATTCCTGAAAACAATCTACAAATTGCCCCACATGATAGCCATCCAACAGACCGTGATGCGCATGAATAGACATTGACATCTTTCTTTTTCCTTCACTGTCAATCATCATTTTTCCAAAAGATATTTTGGGACAACTATCCTGAAAAGTATAATTTCTGGCGTGAGAAAGCGAACTGAAATTAACCCAAGGAACTGCCGAAAAATGAATCAAATTATCGTTAGGAAATGCTCTTGTAAAAAGTCCGGTTGTAGTCTGTATTCTCTCGATTTCTTGGAAAGTATTGGCAGCAAAAACATCAAAATCCAGAGAATATTCAATCAACGAAAACCCGAAAGTTTGGTCTTCACGCATTATAGTTGCCGACACATCAATAGTATCATAAATGTAAATAGCATCGTTATTTATTCGATAACGAAAGCATTCAATTGTGTTTACAGCAACGATGGTTTTGTGTAAATAATATACAAAAAAGGATGTTCCCAATTGCTTAGAAGTATTGTAGGCTTTGGTACAATCTATTTCGACGGTTAGCCCAAAAAAAGGTTCTTCGAATTGTTTGAAAAACAAAAAATGTTCTTTTCGGTTCCAGTTTTCTAAATCTAAAAGAGTTTTCACGATTGTAATTTTTTCAAAATATCGGTCATTTTTTCGAAAGTGTAGAAATTTTCGTGTTCTACTTTGTAGTCAATTCTTTCGTGTGCCCAAGTGGTGTGAAACGGAATATGAACGGCGTGTCCGCCAATGGCTAAAACCGGCAAAACATCTGATTTTAGGGAGTTGCCAATCATAAAAAATTCTTCTGGTTGTATGTCTAAACGTTTCAACAAATCTGAATAATCTTTTTCTTGTTTGTCTGACATCACTTCGATATGGTGAAAATAATGGCCCAAACCTGAATTATGGAGTTTTCTTCGTTGATCTAACAAATCGCCTTTTGTGGCCACAACCAATTTGTATTTTCCGTACAAAGCTTGCAAAGTTTCTTCAACGCCGTCTAGTATTTCGATGGGTTTTTCTAGTAATTCTTTTCCGTAATTTATTATTTTCTCAACGACTTCAACCGGAATGGTATTGTTCGAAATTTTCATTGCAGCTTCAATCATCGACAGCGTGTAGGCTTTGATGCCGTAACCGTAAATTTTCAAGTTGTCGATTTCTACCTTAAAAAGTTCTTGCGAAATCCCTTGATGCGACAAATAATCGCTCATCAATCCACAAAATTTCTGCTCTGTTTCTTGAAAATAAGGTTCATTAACAAATAAGGTGTCGTCAGCGTCGAAGGCAATTACTTTTAGGTTCATTTTTGTTTATTTAATTACGTAGAGACGTTGCACTGCAACTTCTCTACGAATATATTAATTATAAAATTTATCGTCTTTCCAATTCGCCACATTGTTTTCTATATAATTTTGAATTCTTTCAAATGATTCCGAATCACGAATAATATGGTCGTGAAAACGTTCTTGCCATTCAAAATCAGCGTGAATATAATGAGAATTTTTAGTTACCACCGATTTATACGAACGTATTATGGTAGAAATTGTTCCCCGTTTTGGCGAAATTTTTGCCATTTGTTCGTTTTTTATTAAGTTTTCATCATCCGTAGAGACGTTGCACTGCAACGTCTCTACAACACCCGATTGCAACGTCTCTACAACAATGCCAACAACGTCGTCAACAATATTTTTTTTGTCAATGATCAATATTCCGTGAACGTGATTGGGCATAACCTGATAATTTCCTAATTCAACAAACGGAAAATGTTTTGGAATTTCCGCCCAAAATTCATTCGCCAACAAACCAATTTCGCTAAATTGCATTTCATTTTCATCATCAATGGTTATGATTTCTCCAAAAAAATGTTCCCTGTTTCCTGTACAAATTGTTATGAAATAAGCTCCATTTTTGCCGTAATCCCAATTTTTCAATCGGGTAGAGGAAATGCGGTATTTATTTTGGAATTTGTTTGCCATATTATTTCGTTTTGTAGAGACGTTGCACTGCAACGTCTATCATTGCAACGTCTCCCATTGCAACGACCTAAATTTATATTGATGTTACGAATATAATAAATTTTCACACCTTTACAAATGTAATACGGAGGGAATAGATTAAATGCAATAGGTTTTATCAAAACAGATAGAGACGTTGCAATGCAACGTCTCTACGTAATCGTTATGTTTGAATTTTTTAATTTATCGTCTCCCCATTCCCAACTCCATCAGCATCCGGATTCACAAAAACCAATTTCCCTTCGGCATTTGTTGTCATCAAAATCATTCCTTGACTTTCAACACCACGAAGGTTTCTTGGAGCTAGATTCACTAAAACCGTAACTCGTTTTCCAATAATATCTTCAGGTGAGAAACTCTCGGCAATACCAGAAACTATGGTTCGAACATCAATTCCTGTATCAACTTTCAAAATCAATAATTTGTTCGCTTTTGGCATTTTTTCTGCTTCTAGAATGGTTCCCACACGTAAATCCATTTTGGCAAAATCATCAAATTGAATCAATTCTTTTTGTGGTTCAGCCACTTTATTTTCTGCGATATTGGCTGTTTTTGTAGCTTCCAATTTGTCTATTTGTTTTTGGATTTCTTCGTCTTCAATTTTGGCGAAAAGCAATTCGGCTGCTCCAATTTGATGTCCAGCGGGCAATAAATTCCAATCTTCAAAATCCAAATTCCAATTATTGAGTTCGATATTTAACATTTTCAACAATTTTTTAGAGGTAAATGGCAAGAAAGGTTCGCAAAGTGAACTCAAAGCCGCAGCAATTTGTAAAGCTACATACATTTGGGTTTGCACACGAGCTGGATCATTTTTTATCATTTTCCAAGGCTCTTCGTCGGCAAGATATTTATTTCCCAATCGGGCAACATTCATCAATTCGCTCAAAGCTTCACGGAATCTGTAACGCTCAATCGAACTTGAAATCACGGCTGGATAGGCTTTCAATTCGGTCAAAGTCGCTTCATCCACTTCTGAAAAATCATTCGGTTGAGGTACAATTCCTTCATAATACTTATTGGTCAAAACCACCACACGATTAATGAAATTTCCAAAAATCGCCACCAATTCATTATTATTTCTCGCCTGAAAATCTTTCCAAGTAAAATCATTGTCCTTAGTTTCTGGTGCATTCGATGTCAACGCATAACGCAAAACATCTTGCTGATTCGGGAATTCTTCCAAATATTCGTGCAACCAAACCGCCCAATTTTTAGACGTTGATAATTTATTTCCTTCCAAGTTCAAAAACTCGTTTGCAGGAACATTATCGGGTAAAATATAACTTCCTTCGGCTTTCAACATTGCCGGAAAAATGATGCAATGAAATACAATATTGTCCTTCCCAATAAAGTGAACCAGTTTTGTATCTTGATCTTTCCAATACGGTTCCCAATCTTTTCCTTCACGCAAAGCCCATTCTTTAGTTGAAGAAATATAACCAATTGGGGCATCGAACCACACATATAATTTTTTTCCTTCGGCACCTTCAACAGGAACATCAATTCCCCAATCAAGGTCACGAGTTACTGCACGAGGTTCTAATCCACCGTCAATCCAGGATTTTACTTGGCCGTAAACATTGGGTTTCCAGTCATTTTTATGTCCAACAAGAATCCATTCCGTCAAGAAATCTTGATACCGATCCAAAGGCAAAAACCAGTGTTTCGTCGATTTCAAAATAGGCGTTTCGCCCGTAATAGTCGATTTTGGATTAATCAAATCCGTTGCATTTAGTGTAGAACCACATTTTTCGCATTGATCTCCATAAGCTTCTTCGTTGCCACATTTTGGGCAAGTTCCCAGCACAAAACGGTCTGCTAAAAATTGATCTGCTTTTGCATCATACAATTGCTCGGTCACTTCCTCGATAAAATCGCCTTTGTCATACAGCGTTTTAAAAAATTCAGAAGCCGTATCGTGATGAATTTTCGCCGAAGTTCGAGAATAATTATCAAACGAAATTCCAAAATCTGAGAATGATTTCCGGATAATTCCATCATATTT
>JAYVIK010000274.1:0-7631 GCA_043770265.1 Flavobacterium sp.
CGAATTAAAAAAGCAATGGTGAATTGGGAAGATATTCGAAAAAAATAAACTTTTTTATCTCAAAAGTAAACTAGCAGACAAAACAGTTTTTAAACACACTATATATTTGCTTTAACAAATAAGCAATCTAATTTAAATTCAAAATGAAAAAATTATCAATTATCCTTTTCGTTGCTTTACTTTCAATATCAACATTTGCACAAACAGCTACAAAAAGAACTAAAGAATACAATTTAGAAAACAAAGTAGCAATCCAAGGCTATGATCCGGTGGCATACTTTACCCAGAAAAAAGCCGTAAAAGGCATTGCTGCAATAGCATCAAACTACGAAGGAGTAATTTATTATTTCTCGTCTCAATCAAATAAGGATGCATTTGTAAAAAAACCTACTAATTATGAACCACAATTTGGTGGTTGGTGCGCTTATGCAATGGGAAGTTCAGGCGATAAAGTGGAAATTAATCCGGAAACTTTTAAAATTCTTGACGGTAAATTGTATTTGTTTTACAATGCGTATTTTAATAACACCTTAAAAAGTTGGAATAAAGACGAAGTAAATTTGAGGAAAAAAGCGGAAACTAATTGGAAAAAATTTAGTAATTAATTTAAATCTTAAAAAAATGAAAAACCCTATTTTTATTTGGATTGTAAAACTGATAGCAGTTGTAATCCTAGTGCAAACATTGTATTTTAAATTCACTGGAGCCGAAGAAAGTGTTTATATTTTCCAAACATTAGGCGTTGAACCCTATGGCCGAATTGGCTCAGGAATTGTTGAATTAATTGCTTCAATATTGATTTTAATTCCAAGAACTACACTTTTAGGTGCACTTTTAGCCATAGGAACGATGATGGGAGCCATTTTTTCTCATATATTTGTCTTAGGAATTGTAGTAAAAGAGGATGGAGGAACATTGTTTGCATTGGCTATAATCACTTTAATCTGTTGTTTGATTTTGATCTATAATCAAAAAAATAAAATTCCAGATCTATTGCGTTTGAAACTATAAACATCTAAATTTCGACATAAAACGTATATAAAGAAACAAATAAATAACCACCTATTTATGCTTATTCCTGCTATCCAAAAAACGCTCAATGAATTGTCTGATTTAGTATCGAAACTTTCAGATGTTGCCTATTGCGCTCCTTGTTATGACTTGAGCAATGCGACCATTGGTGCGCATACTCGTCATATTATTGAAATGTTTCAATGTTTAGAAAATCAATATGAAAACGGAATAGTTAATTATGATAATCGTAAGAGGGATCATTTAATTCAAACTAATTCGGCTTTCGCCAATAATTGTATTGCAGCCATTTTGAATCAAATAGAAAAACCGAATAAAAAGCTGCAATTGCAACAAATTGTTGATGCCGAAGAACTTTTGATAGAAAGTAATTACCACCGAGAATTGTTGTATAATTTGGAACACTGCATTCACCATCAAGCTTTAATAAAAGTAGCTATTATACAAAATGCTACAATTACTGTCGATGTAAATTTTGGTGTTGCACGTTCCACAATCGAATATAGAAATCAATGTGCACAGTAAGTTTCGTTACTTCGAATGGTAAAACTATTATTACCTCAAATCGAGATGAAAAAGTCATTAGACCTAGTGCCATGGAACCCAAAAATTATTTCATAAACAACAAAAACATCATTTTTCCAAAGGATCCAAAAGCTGGTGGAACTTGGTTTGCCGTTGATGAATCGGGAACAACTTTGGTTTTGTTAAACGGCGCCGATGAGAAACACCAAGTAACCCTTCCGTATCGAAAAAGTCGCGGTTTGATTGTTTTGGATATTATCAGCAGGCTGTCGCCAAAGGATTTTTGGACTGAAATAAATTTAGATAACATCGAACCTTTTACTTTAGTATTATTCCAAGAAAACGAACTTTTTCAATTGCGTTGGGATGGAAAAGATAAAGAATGTATTTGTTTAGACACAAAAAAAAATCACGTTTGGTCATCGGTGACTTTATATCCAAAGGAAATCAGAGAAAATCGTACGGATTGGTTTCATTCCTTTTTAGACTCAAATGCAATTTTGTCCGAAACAGAGATGCTTCAATTTCATCGGTATACCGAGGAAGAAAATCAAGAAAATGGATTGGTTATTAATAGGAACGATGAATTGAAAACACTAAGCATTACACAATCAGTGACAGAAATGAATAAAGTTGCTATCTTGCATCATGATTTGATTGCCAATACAAATTTCGAAACTACATTCATAATAATTTAAAAATCTGAAACCTGAAACTTATCCTCCACAAACTTATCCACTGGGAATACTGGCCTTTCCAGATTGTCTATATTCCTATTTATTTTCTTTGGGTATTTTATTCCATTAAAGCCAAATCGCTATTTTTCTTTAATGCGTCTAATCCAACTATAAAAAACGGGGGATTTATAATGGAGTCCAAAAAAGCAATTTATAAACTTATTCCACAACAGTATTATCCCAAAACGGAGCTGATTGTTAAAGGAATTCCTTTGGAAGAAATTCTAAAAACCATTCAAATTTCTGGAATACAATATCCATTTATCGCCAAGCCAGATATAGGATTGAGAGGTTCGGCAGTCAAAAAAATTCATAATTCAGAAGAGTTAAAGTTGTATAATCAAAAAGCCAATTTTGATTACTTAGTGCAAGATTTAATTCCATTCGAAAAGGAAGTTGGCATTTTTTATGTTCGTTATCCAAATGAAAAAAAGGGCAAAATAACTGGGATAGTTTACAAAGAATTTTTAATTATTACTGGAGATGGATTTTCTACAACCAAGGAGTTAATTAAAAAAAATCCCCGTTACGAATTGCAATTGAAAACTTTGCAATTGGAATATGGCAAGACTTTAAATACTATTTTACCAAAAGGAGAAAAACTAAATTTGGTTCCTTATGGTAATCACGCTCGTGGTGCAAAATTCATAGATTGCCGTCATTGGATTAGCCCCAAATTAACCGAAACCATCAATGAAATGTGTTTGCAAATTCCAGGTTTTTACTTCGGAAGATTGGATATAATGTATAACAGTTGGGAAGAATTAGAAAACGGAAAGAATTTTTCGATCGTTGAATTAAACGGAGCAGCTAGCGAACCCACGCACATTTACGACCCGAAACATTCGTTATTTTTTGGTTGGCGAGAACTTGCCAGACACATAACATATATGTTTGAAATAAGTGTTTTGAATCATAAAAAAGGACATTCGTATCTTTCGCACAAAGTTGGTATGAAAGAATACCGTTTGCATTTAGAACAAAGTAAAAAAATAGTCAATTTCTAATCAATGAAGGCATTAAAAAATATTTTCTTTGGTTTTCTGGTAAGCTTTCTAGGTTCATTGCCACTTGGCTATTTGAATATTATTGGTGTAGAGGTTTTCTCTAAATTGGGAATTAATTCATTAGTTTTTTATTTATTGGGAGTGATTTTAGTAGAAGCTGTTGTGATTTATTTCACGGTGATGTTCACTAACCATTTGGCAGAAAATAAAAAAATACTCAAATTTATTGATTTTTTTGCCGTGCTTTTCTTTCTGGTATTGGCTTATTTATTTTATGCACATTCCAATCAATCGGCCGAGGAAGCTAATTATTTAGAAGAATATATTCATTATTCTCCTTTTTTAATCGGGATGGTTTTGTGTGGATTAAATTTTCTTCAAATACCCTTTTGGATGGGTTGGAATTTGTATTTATTGAATGCGAAATCAATTTCATTAGATCTAAGTCTTAAATTTTATTATATTTTTGGGACTTTGGCAGGCACTTTTTTCGGGATGCTTTCAGTGATTATTTTATTGGATTCTTTATCTCAAAAAATACTCGATTATTCAAAATGGACTATTCCAATAGTGATTCCTTTGTTTTTTGTTGCTTTGGCAGTTTATCAAGGGCAAAAAGTTTATAAAAAGTATTTTAGAACTTGAACTTAAAAATCATTTTTTGAAATTTTTAAAATTGAGATTATTTTTTGAAGATTTTGAGTATTTTCGCCTTATGAAAAACATCATCATCACAGGAACATCAAGAGGAATTGGGTATGAATTGGCTTTGCAGTTTGCCAATGCTGGTCACAATGTATTAGCTATTTCCAGAAAAACCCCTCAAGCACTTATCGAAAACCCAAATATAACTTGCCTTTCCGTTGATTTATCCGATGAAAACGAAATGCAAAAAGTCGAAAATTTTATTTCGAATTCTTGGGAAAAAGTGGACATAATCATTCATAACGCTGGAGCTTTATTGCTAAAACCTTTCTCAGAAACTTCTCAAGAAGATTTCGAAAACATTTATAAAGTCAATGTTTTTGGCATGGCCAACTTGACTCGGGTTTGTTTGCCCTTTTTACAAAAAGGTTCTCACGTAGTTACTATAAGTTCAATGGGCGGAATTCAAGGAAGTCTTAAATTCGCTGGTTTGGCAGCTTATAGTTCTAGTAAGGGAGCGGTAATCACTCTGTCGGAATTATTGGCAGAAGAATATAAAGAAAATGGTATTGCATTTAATGTTTTGGCCCTTGGAGCTGTTCAAACCGAAATGTTGCAAGAAGCATTTCCGGGGTATGAAGCTCCAATTTCTGCAGTTGATATGGCCAATTATATTTTTGATTTTGCTTTGACTGGTAATAAATATTATAACGGAAAAGTATTGCAAGTTTCATCGACAAATCCGTAACTGGTCAAGTTAAGAGTTATACGTTATTTGTTAAAAGATGATGTTTTCATCAAACAAATTTACTTCTAACTTCCAGCTTCTAACTTCTAACTTCTAACTTTGAGCGAAACCCTTTCAAAATATATCCCTGAACACGCTGTAAAGCCAGTTTTTGAGCTGATTGTAGCCAATCAAGTGCATCTCAAAATTGTGAATGAACGGGTAACTCGTCACGGTGATTATCGAAAAGGATTGAGCGGAAAACACGAAATTACGGTCAACGCCAGTTTGAATAAATACAAGTTTTTGATAACGCTGGTTCATGAAATTTCTCATCTGGTCGCTTTCGAAAAGTTTGGTCGAAATATAAAACCCCACGGAAACGAGTGGAAATATTCTTTTCAAAGGTTGATGATTCCGTTTATTCGTCCCGAGATTTTCCCCAATCATTTATTACCATTATTGGCAAGACATTTCAAAAATCCTACAGCAAGCAGCGATACAGATGCTACTTTGTCATTGGCTTTGAAACAATTTGATTTGCAAAACGATAAAAATTATATTTTCGAAATTCCGTACGGCAGCGTTTTTAGAATTCACAACGGAAAAATTTTCAAAAAAGGAGCTTTACGAACCAAACGCTATGAATGTATGGAAGTAAATTCAGGGAGAACTTATCTTTTTAATCCTAATGCCGAGGTGGAATTATTACCAAGTTGATTATGATATTTAGACTAAAGATATAGTTTGTAACTCACTATTACTCGTCTGCGATGCGTACTTACAACTTTTAAAAACAAAATCGTACCGTTTGCAACTCGGCTCAAATAAAAATTTCCATAAAGAGCCTGCTTTTACATTACAAAATGAGGAATATCCAGTTTGTATTTATACATGTATGAATGCGGATCGCGAATGACAATCTTTTGGGGAATTATTTCTTACGGACTAACCTTTGAATGGTTTGGATTTACATGATTTTATTTAAGACCAAAAGAAATCAAAAAAGAACAGACCAGAATTAATAGTTTGATTGATAAATTCGAAAATGTCAATAAGCAGTTGAATGCTAATGAATAATGTTATTCCGCCTTGTGTCATTTTGACATTTTTTAAATTTGGTTTAAAATTTGATGTCGTATCCACACAAACATAAAAATGTAAAATTATGGGAATGGGATATATTATTTTAGCGGGTTTAATTATGCTAGCCAGTTGGTTAGTAAGCTCAAGATTAAAGAGTAAATTCGAACAATACTCCAAATTGCATTTGCAAAACGGAATGTCAGGAAAAGAAATCGCCGAGAAAATGCTCGCCGATCACGGAATTCGAGATGTAAGAGTCATTTCGGTTGAAGGACAATTGACCGATCATTACAATCCTGCTGATAAAACAGTGAATTTGAGTGAAGCGGTTTACAATCAACGAAATGCAGCAGCAGCAGCGGTTGCGGCTCACGAATGTGGTCACGCTGTGCAACATGCAACTGCTTATAGTTGGTTGACTTTGCGTTCTCAACTAGTTCCAGTGGTCAATGTGGCTTCTTCATACATGCAGTGGATTTTGTTGGCTGGAATCTTGATGATTAAAACGTTTCCATCGCTTTTGTTGATAGGAATCGTGATTTTCGCGGCCACAACTTTGTTTTCGATAGTGACTTTGCCGGTAGAATACGATGCAAGTAATAGAGCATTGACTTGGTTAGAAAACAAAAGAATGTTGACACAACAAGAGCAAGCTGGTGCAAAAGACGCTTTGAAATGGGCTGCAAGAACCTATGTTGTTGCCGCTTTGGGTTCGATTGCAACCTTATTGTATTATGTTTCCATTTATATGGGAGGAAGAAGGGAATAAAAGAAATTACAATAGTTCAAATTCCAAATTCCAATAAAGAAGGAAATTCCAAAGTAAAAAAAATCCAAATTCCAATAACCTCTAAAATCATTGGAATTTGGAATTTTTTATTTGGAATTTTATTTCCCCTTGTTGGCTTCTGAAATGTATTTTTCTAATGCCATTGTCATCGAAGGGGTTTCTGGAGTTGGTGCAAGAATATCTATCCTCAATCCTTTTTCTAAAGCCGCCTTTTGAGTGGTGCTTCCGAAAACAGCAATTCTGGTATTGTTTTGTTCGAAATCTGGGAAATTGCTAAACAATGATTTTATTCCTGATGGACTGAAGAAAGCTAAAACATCATAATACACATCAGCCAAATCAGATAAGTCACTAACCACTGTTTTGTAAAATACAGCTTGAGTCCAATCGACTTTAAGATTGTTTAATGTTATTGGAGCATCAGCATTCAATTGATCTGAGGCAGGCAATAAGAATTTTTCGTCTTTATACTTTTTAATGAGAGGAGACAAATCGGCAAAATCTTTTGGGCCAACATAAATTTTGCGTTTTCTATAGACCACATATTTTTGCAAATAAAAGGCAATTGCTTCTGATTGGCAAAAATATTTCAAACCTTCGGGTACTTTATAACGCATTTCGTCGGCCACTCTAAAAAAATGATCTACAGCATTTTTACTCGTCAAAATGATGGCTGTAAAGTGATTAAGATCGATTTTTTGAAGTCTAATTTCTTTTGCATTTACTCCTTCAACATGGATAAAAGATCTGAAGTCAACTTTTACTTTATGCTTATTTTGAATTTCAAAGTAAGGAGAATTTTCCACTTTAGGCTCAGGCTGTGACACCAAAATCGTTTTCACTTTCATATTTGACATTTTCTAAGCAATTCCTTTTGTAAACCAATAATACATGAAATAATACGGTGCTATTTCGAGAGCGCAAAGATATAAAATAAAATAAAATAACTTACTGAATATTGTATTTTGATAATTTTTAATTGACACTAAATAAGTTAAAATATTTATTATCAATACTATACATATAATAATTATCAAAATATTTCTGGAAATGTTGTCGTAATAGAACAAAATGATATTAAT
>JAYVIK010000275.1:0-2811 GCA_043770265.1 Flavobacterium sp.
AATCATTACGGTTCACGGCACAAACAATACTGTGGTGGAAGGCAATGTTGGTTATGACTTTATTGGTCATGGCTATTTTTTAGAAAACGGCGATGAAACAGGCAATTTATTCAAGAATAACTTAGGGGTCTATTGCAAACGACCTATTACAGGCGAGGAAACAACGCCTTCCGATAGAGGAAAGGGTGAAGATGGATCAGAAGACTTCCCAGTCACCTTCTGGATCACCAATCCATCAAACGATTACATTGGTAATGTGGCAGCAGGCTCGGATGGTTCGGGCTTTTGGCATTTGGCGCTAAGCCGACCATTGGGCAGTGCCAATGCCACCATGGTGCCTGGTAAAATGCCGATGGGGATTTTTGATGATAATAAATCACACTCCGCTAATTTTAATTGGGGCGTTGGTGTAGGAATTGATAAAACCACGGGAACGACTACCCCAAATCTGTATAAACCAGAGTTAAATGATACCCAATTTATACCTAAAATAAATCGATTTACGGGATATAAATCAAAAGATAGAAATATATGGTTTTTTGGAAATACTATAAAATTGTATGATTGTGTTTTAGCCGATAATGGCAGGGCTACTTTTTTTTCGTATAATCAAATTCTTTATAACTCTATCATAGTGGGGAAGTCTGCTAATATTGGCATGCCTATTTCGGCAAATGAGTTGCAGGCAGGACGTACTTTACCCTACCCTGAATTAGGAATTAATGATGGACTTAATGTTTTTCGGGGGCACAGTATTTATGATGGTCCATCGGGAATTGTTGATACTCATTTTGCAGGATTTGACAATATTGGGGCAAAATCAGTTTGTTTTCAAACCAATGGTGCTTCCAAAAAAAGCACCAATCACTTTGCCAGAGGAATCACTTTTGATCCCAGTATTCCTGAGGTGAATAAGGTTGATTTTACGCCAGGATCTAACAGATCTTTTATGTTTTTGAGCGGTCTTATTGACGAAGATGGTAGTATCACGGGGGTGCCAAACGGTCACATAACTCCCATAATATTCAAAGATATTAGTAATGGTCGTGTGTATGAAGAAGGTAATAACATACAACAAGATAATGTAATCAAAAGGCCGGAATGGGGGGCTTGGATTACGACTAATAAAAACTATAATTATTTTAAAAACGATGATGGATGGGGCGACGGAGCATCGACACCACGCTATATCATAACAAAATTCCCCAATGGTTCTACTCATGCTACTTACGCAATACAAACCCAAGGATTGTATTTTGATAATCCTGTTATCACCAATGATTTACAGTACAACTATTATGTACAATATCATAAAATTCCAAACAAAATTGATATAGTAATGAATGGAGCAAAAACCGATCAGGAAGCATTTTTGGTTGCATACGAAAATATGCCATCTACTGCTAAGGTTATTTCAGGGGCAACATTAGCTTCGAGTTTTAGTGATTTACAAAATGCTACCACCAATAAATATTTTAGAAAAAATAATACGATTTGGTTTAAATTGGTGTCTAACCAGATATCAGATTTAAACGCTCAATGGCGATTTGGGGAAGATACAAAATACCGTACAGGTAATGTTCAGATTTGTCAGGACAATAATTGCTCTAATCCAACGGGAAATACTGAGGTAGCCACCTTTATTGATTATGGTGAAGGGAATGACGATAGAGACAACTTAACGACAAGTGATAATTTGCCCATTTCCACGCTCACCACCAATGTTGGTAATGCTAATTTTACCGTGACTAACAATGGTAATGGAAAAGACGGATATACTGATTATTCTTTCAAATTTTCAAGACAGGTTTGGGAGGCTTTTAAAACCTTAAATATTGACTACACTGGTCCAAAGGTAGAAGTATTGGCAAAAAATACACAAAATGAATTCATCAGTTTAGGTACCTACGCATCAACTGATATTGCTAAAATCAATTTGAGTAATTTTTATGATCGTGATGTACTTACTAAAATAGATGGACTTGTGTTAAGGTTTAAAGAATCTAACATGGGTGGTAGTTTAAATACTTCCGCTACGACGGCAGTTCAAATTAGATCTATTACGCTGGGGTATGATACGCCAACCGCTTACAGCACCTCACTTTCACCAACAAGCGTAGATAGTGATGGTGATGATTTGGCTGATATTGCAGAAGTTCAAAATTGCAGAAATCCAATCAGTGCCGCTGATTTTAGTCTCGATTTTGATTCAAATAGAGACTCTGCTAATACTTGGACTTATGATAACATTACTAACTTAATTGTTGCCAACGGTAAGATAAGTGGTATTTCGAGTGGCAATGGGGCTTATTTTTATAAAAATGGTAATTATAGTTTCAGCGGATCGTCAGTTACAAAGATGAGATTGAATATGAAAGCAAGCCAAAACGGCCCTGTACGAATTTTCTGGAAAAATGAAGATGGAAACAACTTTGGTTCTCGTTTATCATCAGCTAATTATACGGGTAATGGGGGTTGGCAAATTATAGAATTTAATCTGTCAGCCAATGTAAACTGGATTGGGAAAACGATAAACACTATAAGAATTGATCCTACAAATATTCTAAATACAAGTTTTTCGGTTGATTGGTTAAGGTCAGTAGATTATACGGAGTGTCCTTGTGCAGCACAAAAAGTAGTACAAGCCATTTCAACCATTGAAAATTGGACTTACTACGGTGAACCTAATTCAACAGATTATTTATTTGCCATCGAACACAACCCAGTGGGGGGAAATACCTTACCCTTTACCGCATCAATCACCCTAAACAAACTGTGTGATGCCAATAATGATGTCCATAAAGTAACGGA
>JAYVIK010000276.1:0-22502 GCA_043770265.1 Flavobacterium sp.
AAAAGTACTTCCAGCCGAAATATTAGTAAGATTATCAATTGTAATACCACCAGCATTTATTCTAGTCAAGGTCTCTTGTTCTTTTTGAAAAGTAAATCCTGCAAGTAGATTAATTTTGTGGTTGCCAAAAGTTTTATCGTAAGTAAATGTATTTTCAGAAATATAATTTACGTTTCTAAAATTAGTTTCGCTACTCAAAGCTGGTTTTGGTGCTGGAATACGATACCCACCAATATCCGATGGATTGTAATAATCTGTAATTTCACTTCTATAATCTCCCCCTAATAATGTTTTAAAGTTAAGTCCATTTACTATATTTAAATCTAAAAACATATTACCAAAAAGCCTGAACTTAGATCTCTCGTTTTTTATTCTTTCGGTGTACAAAAGAATGTTTTCTTGCAAAGCACCATCCTCTGGAGTGTTTAATCGTATTTGCTCGCCTATCGCCAAAGAGCCATCAGGATTGTATGGACTAATAAAGGGATATGATATTAGCGCTGCTGCTGATGGATCTAAATTCCAATCGCCTGAATTATTAATCAAGTTTTGTTTTGTATAGGAAGGACTTAAACTTATTCCGAAATTTACTTTCTTCGTAATAGCGGTATTTAACTTAATTAAACTAGTAAAGCGTTCGACATCCGAGCCCAAGGTAGTTCCTTCTTGTTTAAAATAAGAACCAGAAACATAATAATTACTCTCATTTGTAGCACCTGAAAGAGACATAACATATTCGTTTACAAGAGCAGGACGAAAAATTTTATTCAACCAATCAGTCTCAACGAGCTCAGCTTTACCTTCATAATACGGAATTAAATAAGATAAGTTTAGATCACGTCTATTAGCGCCATTTAAAATTCTTGTTGCATTATTATCTGTTTCCTTCCTAATAGAAGGATTTCTCGAAACGTAACCCCAATCTCTTGCTTCCTTAAAAAACTGTGAAGCATCTTTGGCATTGACCAAATCCATTTGATGGTCTGCATATTGTATTCCAGAATAAGTATCAAAAGAGACATTCAATTTACCTGTCTTTCCCTTTTTGGTAGTAATAATCACAACACCATTTCCTGCTCTAGAACCATATATTGTTGCTGATGCTGCATCTTTCAAAACATCAATTGTAGCAATATCGGCTGGATTTATGGAATTCAAATCACTTCCTTCTGTTAGTGGAAATCCGTCCACAACAATAAGTGGTTTGTTTCCAGCAGTAAGTGTCCCTACTCCTCGAATAACTATTTGGGCTCCTGCACCAGGCTGACCTGAATTTTGATTAATTTGAACCCCTGACAATCGTCCGACCAAAGCTTGTTCAAAACTCCCAACATTATACTGCTTTAGATCATCGGCTTTGATAGACGACACGGCTCCTGTAGTTTTAGACTTACTTTGTTTTCCGTACCCAATCACTACCGCATCTAATTTTATGGCATCATCTTCTTCCAATTGCACATTGATGACGTTCGTTTTACCTACCAAAATAGTTTGGGTTTTCATTCCAATAAAAGAAAAAATCAAAGTATCACCTTCGTTTACTTTAATACTGAAACTTCCGTCAGCTCCGGTAGATGTTCCCGTTTTAGAACCACTTATATTTACATTTACTCCTGGTAAAATTGCTCCAAACGAATCTGTAACTTTTCCAGTTATAATCCTTTCTTGGAGCGATCCAGTGATCGATTTGTCGTTAAAAAATAGTCGAATACTGATGTCTGACTTTTTGACTTCATAATCAAAACCTACATTTTTACTCAAATCATCCACAATTTCTTGAAGTGTTTTTTCTTTGTAAATAAAACTAAAGATTCGACTATCCTTAGTCACTTCCTGCCCGAAATTAAAAACATAATCGCTATTCTTTTCAAGGTCTTTAAAAATTTGTTTAAGGGTTGATTGTTTAAAACTGATGGCTAGCTTTTTAGTACTAGAAATGTTTTGAGAATTTCCAAAGGAACAAACCGATACCATTTGGAATAAAAAAATAAGAAAAATTCTATTAGTCTTTTTAAAAATTGTATTTTTGTTTCGCATTTTATTAGTGTTTTTTAATTTTTAATTTGCTTTATCTAAACGGGTTCGGTTCCAGCGAATCCGTTTTACTTTTTTGTTAATATCACTTCATTGTTTTTGATTTTATAGTTAATACTCGTTATAAATTTTATTTTATCTAATATTTCGATTAAAGAATTTTTGTTTTCAAATCGAATTTTTACTTTATAGTTTTTCAATTCTCTTCCTTGAATATTAAATTTTTTGTTAAATCTACTTTCTAAATAGTGTGTAATATTCTCCATCGTTTCCTCTTCAAACAATTGATATTTTTGAGTCCACAAGAATTTTAATGCCGAATTTGTATTTGATTTTATCAAATTGCCGCTAGCATTTAGAACTGTTTTTTGGTTCGGATAAAGAATATTGTTCACATTCTTTGAACTTACACTTACTTTTCCGGTAAGAACGGTTACTTCGTTCGCAGAATTTCTAGAAATAAAACCAAAAGAAGTTCCTAAAACTTTTGTGGTCAAATGCTTGGATTTTACTACAAAAGGCTGGTTCGGGTTTTTGGTCACTTTAAAAAAAGCTTCACCTGTAAACTGTACTTCTCTGGCTTTTTGGTTTTCAAAACTTTCTGGATAAGTAATCGTGCTGTTCTCCTTTAAATAAACCAAACTTCCATCGGAAAGTTGTAAAGAATCAATTGCTTTTGAAGTAACAAAAGTTAAATAAGTAGGCTCTTTTACCGCTGTTATATTTTGACTGAAATAAAAGATTCCAAAGAAAACGACTAAAGATGCTGCAACAGATAGTGCAAATCGTTGTTTTCGCTTACGGGTTCTGTAATTAATCTCTCTATTAAGTCGAAGTTGAACACTGCGTTTTGCAGCATCTAAATCGCTTACATCAATTTCAGGACTACTTTCTTGGATTGTCTTTTCGACAAAAGTATGAAGCAGTTGCTCTTGGTTTTTCTCTAATTTACCAACAAGGTAATTAGTAATTAAATCCGATAACTTTTTTCTATTTTCCAAATCACTCAATGTTTATATAAATAGAGTGCAGGAAAACAGAAATAGTACTATGCTGATTGTATTATTGAATTGTTATCAAATAGTAATTTAAAAAATCTCAGAAGCAAGCAAACAAATAAGTAATTCGTTTTTTAGATTTCGTTTCAAAAATTGCAAAGAAGCATAAATTTGATTTTTTACGGTTTGTGGAGATAAATTAAGTTCAAGCGCAATTTCTTCTATAGATTTTTCAGAAAACCGGCTCATCACAAATATATTTTTTCGTTTTTCGGGAAGCAATTCGATTAAATTATCAATTTTAGTTTGTAAATCTATCGCTTCAATATCGCTTTCAGAAACTTCATTTTGGATAAAATCATCGAATTTGTTGTCTAAAAAAACGGTGTCAAACTTTTTCTTTCGATATGCTTCAAAAACTTTATTTCTCAATATACCAAATAAATAACCATCGACATTTTCTACAGAATCTAAAGCATTTTTAGACTGCCATAAAACCATAAATGTTTCTTGAACTAAATCTTCACTCAATTCTTTGTTATTGGTTAGTTTATAACTTGATAAATACAATTTTTTAAAAAAAGTTTGGTACAGATCTTCAAAATTTTTTGATGTCAAATTGCAAGTATTCATGGTCATTATATTTTTTCCAAATTTATTTGATTGAAATATCAATTTCTAATAAAAAAATTAAAATAACATTTTAACAACATTGCACCTTGCAAGATTAATATCGGTAAACATTTTAAGTAATTGATTGCGAAAATTTTAAGTATATAAAAAAATCCGTCAAGAAAATAATCGAGACGGATTTAAAAGTTTAAAAAAAAAATCAGATATGAACTCTTTTTTTCAAAAGCTTCCATAAAACAGGAAGTGTGGTTACGAGAACAATTCCTATGACAATAAATTCTATATGTTTTTTTAAATCAATACCGAATTTATCCAAAAACAAAGCCGATAAATAATGTCCTGCAAAAATCATACTAAAAGACCATAGTACAGAACCCAAAATATTATTAAACATAAACTTCTTTTTGTCCATGGAAGCAATTCCGGCAACTATTGGTGCAAAGGTTCTGAAAATAGGTAAAAACCTTGCGAAAATAATCGCTTTCCCTCCGTATTTATCGAAAAAATCTCTAGCCTGTAAAAGATATTTTTCCTTAAACCAAAAAGTATCTTCTTTTTTATAGAGATATGTTCCCCCTTTTACTCCAAACCAATACCCCACCATATTACCCAAAATTCCCGCTATAGAAACTAAAGAACACAGCAATACTACATTTGCAAAATCGTTGCCCACTGATATTTGTTGAGTCAATAATTCGCTGTAAATCCCTGCTAAGAACAATAAACTATCTCCCGGAAGAAAAAAACCTGCAAACAATCCTGTTTCAGCAAAAATTATAAAAAGGATAACAAACAAACCAATTTCTATTCCTCCAAACTCCATTAAAATATAAAACTCAGGATTTATCAGTTGTTTCCAATCAAAATTATTCATATCAATGTTTTAAAAATTATCGGTCGTGAAAGTAATTATAATTTAGCAAAACAGCACTATAAAGGCAATGGATTTGCGTTTTTTTAATAAATATTTAATAAAAGCATCCCTAATTTGAGCACTTCTACGAGCACTTAAAAAAGGGATTTTGGCTTTATTAAAGAACTTTACTTCTTTGTTTCTTCTCTTTCGTATTTGCAGCAATGATGAAGATTGTCATAATCTTCTTGAGTAGCTTTCACATCACCAACATCGTGACCTACTTTTGCAATGGCTTTTTTAACGGCAGCAATTGCCGTTTTCTCTTCGTTTATTGTCAAGTCTAATTTGTGAGTTTCAATACTCCAGACTGCTGTTTTAACTCCAGCTACAGAGAAAGCCGCTTTTTGAATTCGCTTCTGGCATTGTTCACAATTGCCATTTACTTCGATGGTGTACTTTGCGTTTTTATTCGTTTGTGCTTGTGTAGAAAGTGTTACTATTACTAACATCATTCCTAAAAATAGATTCTTCATTTTTTAATTGTTTAATTGTTTTTGAAATTGTTATTGCCATTGTTATTGAAATTGTTTTTTGCAATTGATATTGCCATTGTTATTGAAATTGTTTTATTTTATTTTAAATCGAAGTCCTGCATAATACATTTGCCCGAAAATTGGGGCATAAGCTATAGAAGCATCAAATGTGGAACCAAAAGGATTTTCTGCACCCACAATCGCTTTTTCTTGTTGGTAATTTCCAATGTTTTCTCCGCCAAAATACACTTCAAAAGTAGAAGAAAAAGTTCGAGTAATTTGTGCATTCATCAAAGAAAACGAAGGTGAATACTCTGGAAGCCTATCCCCTATTGGATTTGAAGCAGTTTCGGGTAATTTTTGTTGCCCCATCCAATTGTAAGTGAAATCAAATCTCCATTGTTTTTCTTTCTCAGTAATAAATGTTTCATATCCTAAATTGGCAAAAAAACGATGTTTTGCCTGCAAAGTCCTTTCGCTTCTACCGCTCAAAAAATCAGTTTGAATGTCGTAATATTTATAAGCAGTTCGCAAATCTAAATTTTTCACAATCTCAACATTAAAATCCACTTGCATACTATTGGCAAACGATTTTCCGTTTAAATTGTAAAACAAAACCTGATGCGTTCCTGGAATTGCTGGTGCAGTATATAAATCGACTACGACTTGTTTAGTGAAATCGGTTTTGTAAAAATCAAAACCTGCATCTGCATTTTTTCCAAAAAACTTAAATTTTTGATTAAAACTCAGTCCATAATTCCAAGCGATTTCTGGGTCTAAACCATAAATTTTTCCGTTACTATCCAAAATATCAAAAGTTCTTGAACTCGCCAGTAACGGTTGATTTTCTGCAAAAATATTCGCAGTCCGTTTGCCTCTTCCAGCTGAAACGCGCAAAACTGCTTTCTCCCAAGGATTATAACGAATGTGCAATCGAGGTGTTAAAAATGTTCCCAAACGATTGTGATTATCTACTCTTCCGCCTGCTATGAAACTGAAATTATCATCATTATCATAGGTATATTCAAAGAAAGCACCAACCGAATTATCGATTCTGCTGTAATCATTCACATTGACAAATTCTTGGTATTTGTCGTAAGAAAAATTCAAACCAGTGGCAAATTTGTGCATCGTATTATTGATAATCGAATTGAAAATCAAGTTCGAATAAAAACTACTTTGCTTGATATTGTATTGATTTAAACCAAAATAAGATTCCTGATTATGCGTGTTAAAAGCATTTTGAAAACCAATACTTTGATACGGCATATCCTTGAAAACATAGCCAACTTTCGACGAAACATCAACCCGTTCCGTATTGATTTCGGAACCCCAGAAATTTGTAGTTCCTTTGTCTATATCAGGATCAAAATCCAATTCGCCAGTTTGTTTTTTATCATTCATATACCTGAAATTGAAAAAGCTAACCAACCCTTTTTCGGCATTATAATATTGATAGCGATTCAAAATATTGATTTGTTTTGCCAGTGGATTGTCGAGAAAACCATCGTCATTCATATCGTTTTTTGCCGTCCTTGCATTGCCATGTACAAACAAAGCGCTTGTCCATTTATCGGAAATTTTAGCGTTGAAATGGGTATTTAACTCAAACCGAGAATCAGTAGAACCATAGAAATTCAAGAAAAAAGGACTCGAGCGAAGCGAACTGGCGTTAGCAATGTTCTCTACGGGCTTGATTAATTCAGTATTGATTTGTCCTGAAATACTTTCATATCCATTGACAACACTACCCGCGCCTTTTGTAATTTGGATACTTTCAATCCAAGTTCCAGGGGTAAATGACAATCCATACGCTTGCGAAGCGCCTCGAACTGACGGAATGTTTTCTTCGGCAATCATCAAATATGGACTGGTTAAACCTAGCATTTTTATTTGTTTGGTTCCCGTAAGTGCATCCGCAAAATTGACGTCGATAGAGGGATTTGTCTCGAAACTTTCGGCGAGATTACAACAAGCGGCTTTGAGTAATTCCTTGCTAGTTACCAAAGTGGTATTGGCTGTAATCTTAGAAGATTTTTGCAAGCCTTTGTTTTTTGAAATTACTTTTACAGTCTGCAAGGTATCCTGCGAATAGGAACTAAAAGCACCCAACAAGCCCAATAAAAGTATTGAAATTTGTTTTTTCATAAAAAGATTTTTAATGTTTTTTAATAGAAATTCGTATCCAATAAAAATTGAATAGATTTTATAAAAACATTAAAATCAGGCGTAGAAAATGTACTGATGATATAATTTGAAAAGTGGTGGTGCATTGGCATCACAATAATAGGAGATATTGTAACTGTCTTCGAAATTTGAAAATTCAGTAAAAAAGATAGGATTCCATTCTTCGATAAGGAAAATAAAATCGGATTGAAAAGTGATGGATTTTATAATTACATTTTCTTGTTTTTTCTCGAAATGAATTACTTTGTCTTTGCAACAACTTGCTTTTTTTTCAGCAAGACTGGGAACTTCCGAGGGACAACAATTTTCTTCAGTAGCTAGTAGGGATTCATGATTTTTCCAATAAATGGGTTTAACCGAAGCCACTTCTCCACCGCAATAATGAACATCAATAGCAAATCCCACATTGGAAACCAATAGGGAAATAGCCAATAAAAAACTGATGTGCCTTTTAAATTTCATAATGCAAATTTACAAATTTATCCGACTCAATGAATAAAATTTATGTAAAATAAAAATCACTACAAATCAAATTCTTCTTTGATTTCAATAACAAATGAAAAAAAAGCCAATTTTTTTACTCCAATATAAATTCCAAATTTTCTTGAATATCAACACTCAAAAAGTTTTCAGCTAATAAAGAATCAGCTAAGATTTTTTTGCTTTCTTGCAATCGCATGATTTTTTCTTCGACCGTGTTTTTGGTAATAAAACGAACCACATTAACTTTGTTCAATTGCCCAATTCGATGAGCACGACCAATTCCCTGTTTTTCCGAAAATGGATTCCACCAAGGATCTAAGAAAACAACAAAAGAGGCTCTAGTAATGTTAAGCCCGACTCCTCCAGCTTTCAAAGAGATAAAAAACAACAACGGCTTTTCCTTTTCTTGAAAACGGTTCACTTGAAGTTCTCGTTCTTTCAAATTTGTTTCTCCTGTAAGTTCACAAAAATCTATTTTATTTTCTTTACACCAAGTTTTATAAAAATTCAAATTAGAAACAAACGAACTGAAAACAATTGTTTTTTGATTGGATTGAACCAAAGTTTCCAAATAACGAGTTACCGCAATATATTTTCCGGAATCTATCTCTGATTTGGAATCAATCATTTTCGGGTGGTTACTCAATTGCCTTAATCGCATCAAGGTATTGATGATATTGATTTTATCTACTCCTGAACCATCTGTTTTTAATAACGAGTTTCGGGCTTTGGATTTTTCTTCTTCGTATAATTTCTCTTGTTCGGGTTCCATTTCGCAATAGAAAATTTGCTCGGACAGTTCGGGTAAATCTTTTAAAACTTGTTCTTTGGTACGACGTAAAATAAAGGGTTTAATGAGATTTTTCAGTTCCAATAAACTGTTTTCGTCTTGTTTCTTCTCAATTGGAAATTTATAATTTTCGGCAAAAAACGAATAACTCCCCAAAATATTCGGATTGATAAATTGCATTTGCGACCACAAATCATCGAGGGAATTCTCAATCGGCGTGCCGCTCAACGAAATTTTATGACTGGCTTTTATTTGATTAACAGCCTTGAAAATTTTAGAATTTTTGTTTTTGATGTATTGACTTTCATCCAAAATTAAATACCTGAAATGGTATTTTTCCAAAATAGAAATATCTCTGGAAATAATGGCATAACTAGTAAAGATCAAATCGTATTTTTCTAGTTTTTTTGAAGGCAATTTTCGGTCTTTGCCAATGTATTGTACTCTCCGAAAATGCGGTGTAAATTTTCGAGCCTCGTTGTACCAATTGAAAACCAATGAAGAAGGCAGCACAATCAGGGCTTTTAAATATTCTTTTGGCACTGGAATTTCGTTTCCAAATAAATCCAATTGAACGTTTTCTGTCTTTTCAAAATCCAATTGTTCTTGCACGGCAACCAATGTACTTAAGGTTTGCAATGTTTTCCCCAATCCCATATCATCGGCCAAGCAAGCACCCAAATTATTATTGTAATGTTCCAAAAGCCATTTTACGCCTTCCATTTGATAAGGTCTCAATGTGGCTTTGACCAAAGCCGAAGGCTCATATTCTATGGTCCCTTTTAAATTCAAATAATTTTTTAATTCCGGAATGACTTCGAGGACAGCAAAATTACTTTTTAGTAAAATGAGGTTTCCATTTTGAATTTTTGCCAATTTTGCGATTGAACTGTATAGGGTCATCCATTCGATTGGAATCAAAAAATAACTGCCATTGGGCAAAAGGAAAAGACGGTTTTGGTTTTTTATATTGGGTACTATCTCGCCGAAATTGAACTCGAATTCTTTACAAACAATCGTCATTTTAATGTCAAACCAATCGCTTTTGACTTCATTAGCAAATCGGATTTCAGCCTTGTGAATGTTGATTTTCTTATTGTCGATTTTAAAATCTTGAACAGAAAAACCAAAAGACACCAGTTTTTCCTGATTTTCTATAACCCATTGAATTGTTGCGTACCCATCTTGTTTTCCCACCTTTGGCGAAAATTTAAAACAATTCGATTCGGTTTTGGTTAAACCCATTGCAACTAGCTGATTGACAAAGATTATTTCGGTTTCAGACCTTTTGTATTGTATGAGTTTAATTTTGTTCAAATCGCTTAAATCGATATTCGAATGCGTTTTTTTAGTTTTGCTATAATCAAATGAATAGCCTTTGTAATCGAATTGTAAGTTGATGTAATAGGTGTTTCTAAAAAAATCGTGTGCTATTTCTATAGCGCATAAAGCGATGGTATTTCGGGTTTCTATTTCAAATCCTGCTCCTGTAATCTCTACTTTTTTGGCAATGTCTTTGATGAATTTTTCAAAATATTCAGGAACTAATTTCGATGGAATTTCAATAAATTTTTTTGTTAAAAAGGGAGAAATTTTCTTGGAATTAATATCTTGCAGATGAAAAAGCTTTCGGTCAACAACAATCCAACTTGGTTCGTCCAGCAGCAATTCTATTTTTGATTGTGATGGATAAAAAACTTTTTTGTTCTCTTTTAAAGCTAAAGTATAGGTAATTCCATTTTCGTGTTTTTCAAAATGGAGCTGAGTTTCAAGATTGGAATTATTGGAAGTGATACGACTTTTTCGGAAATCTTTTTCTCTTCCTAAATTCATTGACAAAGGAAAATTCTCTTTCTTTACAAGTGAATAAAACTGATGTAAATTGGTTATTTTAAATTGGCGAATGCCAAATTCTAGTTTAGCATCTTTGAGTAAATCGTCAATAGTTTTGGCAGTCTTATTATTTTTGCTGAATTTTTTAAAAACATTTTCGGGTTTTAAATCGGTACAAATGGTCAAGACTTTTTTGGTGGTTGTGTCTAAGTCTTCAAAAATAATTCCAAAACTTTCTAGAACTTCGGGACTTGCTTTTTTATCTAAGTATTCAATTTCTTCGGTTTGCTCGAGAATATAAGCAGTTGGAATATAACAATTGAGTCTTTTTTCAAAACTAATATCAAAGCAAAACTGAAAGGAGGGTTCGGTTTTCAAAATTATCGTATTATTTAATTGCCTACAGCTTTAGCTGGAGGAATGAAATATTTTTTATAGAAAGGCTTTAGCCAAATAATCTTTTTGGCTAAAGCCAATTCAATTGCAATTCCTAATCTCCCTCCAGCTAAAGCTGGAGGCAATTCAAAACTTGAATTCTTTATATCCCTCCAGCTAAAGCTGGAGGCAATTCAAAACTGTGAATACATTCCCTTTTCCTTTCAACTAAAGCTGGAAGCGATTAAACCTTTTGCCAATACGAGAAATCCTATTTAAAACAAACCGGAATAATTTCGCCTTTGGCCAAACAATATTTCTCTACTAATTCGGGAGCGATTTTATTAGTGTAATCCTCTTCAATAACTGTAAAACCAATGCTTCGTAGTTTATCAAAATAATCGCGACCGTAAATGCGAACGTGATCGTATTGCCCGAAGATTTTGGCACGTTCCTTTTGATCCGTAATTGAATCATCAGCAAAAGTAACTTCTCTTTTTAAATCTTGCGGAATTTGAAGAATCGCCATTCCACCGGGTTTTAAAACACGATATAATTCCTGCATCGCTTTGGTGTCATCTGGAATGTGCTCCAAAACGTGATTGCAAAGAATGACGTCGAATTGATTGTCTTCGAAAGGCAAATTACAAATATCTGCTTTGACATCGGCAAGTGGCGAAAATAAATCGGTTGTGGTGTAATCGAGGTTTTTTTGCTTGCGAAACAATTTATAAAAAGCTTGTTCGGGAGCAAAATGAAGGACTTTTTTTGGAGCTGTAAAAAAATCAGTTTGTTCGTTTAAGTACAACCAAAGCAAACGGTGTCTTTCGAGCGAAAGTGTACTTGGCGAAAGCACATTGTTACGTTGTTTTTCATACCCATAAGGCAACATCGATTTGAAACTTTTTCCGTCGATTGGATCGGTAAAATTGGTTCCTTTTAATGAAAAAGCGATTATTGGTCTTGCTACGTAACTCAAGCGAATTAATAGAGGACGAGGGATTGTATTGAGGATTAATTTGAACACGGATTTCATTGGCTAAAAATTTACACGGATTTGTCAAAATTATACAATTTGTTCGACACGGATTTCACAGATTTTCACAGATTATTTTACAAAATAACTCTTCGGTATTTTAGGCTGTCTTCACCGAAGTTAATTACAAGGCCAATTTTATTTTTTGAACAAGCTAGATAATTTAAAGTTTGCCCTGTATCACTGCTTGTTAATTGAGAAATTGCTTTAATTTCTAAAATTATTTCGTCAAAAACAACAAAGTCGGCGGAATATCTTTTTGATAATATTATTTCCTTGTACTCAATTTCGTATGCTTTTTCTCTTTCAAATGGAATTTTATTCTTTAAAAACTCATATTGTAATGCCTCTTTATAAACTATTTCATTGAAACCTTTCCCAAGAATTTTATGAACCTCCATACATAGACCAATAATTTTATAAGTTTCCTCTTTTAAATAAAAATTTTCCATTTTCAAAATATTTTAATCTGTGAAAATCTGTGAAATCCGTGTCAAAAAAACTTGTCGGTGTCTAAATAACAAAAGGCACTTTTCTAAACTCATCTTCCTCGTTACTCACGATTCCTAGAGCTTGATATACATAAGCAAAGGTGGATAAAATTTCTGGTTTTCCATCAATTATAGCCACATCGTGCTCAAAATGGGCTGAAGGTTTCCCGTCGGCGGTAGTTATGGTCCAACCGTCTTTGTGTTGCTTGATGTTTTTGGTTCCCATATTGATCATTGGTTCAATGGCGACCACCATTCCTTCGATTAAGAGTTTACCACGACCGCGTTTTCCGTAATTGGGCATTTCTGGATCTTCGTGCATTTTTTGACCTACACCATGACCAACTAATTCGCGAACTACACCATATCCAAAACTTTCTGTGTATTTCTGAATGGCATTTCCCACATCTTCTACTCGGTTTCCAGCTCTAAATTGGCGAATTCCAACATAAAGCGATTCTTTGGTAACCTGCAATAATTTTTTGACTTCTGGAGCCACTTCGCCAATTTCGAAAGAATAAGCGTGGTCTCCGTGGTATCCGTTTTTATATGCACCACAATCTACTGAAATCACATCACCGCTTTTTAAGGGAATATTATTTGGAATTCCGTGAACTACCTGAGCATTTGGGCTCATACAAAGCGAATTCGGGAAACCATATAATCCGAGGAAACTTGGAACCGCTCCGTGATCGCGAATGAATTCTTCGGCCCTTTTGTCCAAATATAATGTGGTAACTCCTTCTTTGATTTCTGAGGCTATCATTCCTAAGGTTTTCGAAACAATTAAAGCACTTTCGCGCATTAACTCGATCTCCTCTCTTGTTTTTTTGATAATCATAATTTTATTTTCTGCCTGCAAAAATACAATTTTAAAATTATTTAATCCGGATTGGCCATAATTTTAAACAGATCGGAGTTCGATATTAGAAATCGATTTTCAAGTAAAATGGATGCTAATTGCGCAGTTACAAGATTATTTTCGCGAGTGTTTATTAAAAAAAGGGAGCTTTCTCCAAAAGTAAACAACCGCTCCTCCGACAATAACATCGCATTATTATCATTCACTAAACCACTAATTAAATTTCTTTGTTTGATAAGAGATTCAATTTCAATTTTTTGAGCATTTATTTTGTTGTTCAATTGCACTTTCTCCAAGCTAAGTGCAAATTCAGTTTCTTGTATTTTAAATTTAGCTAGCTTTAAACTTCCCCTTTCTTTTCTTAAAAATAGCGGAAAATTAAAATTCATTCCCACTTTGTAATCATTAAAATTTCGATCTTGGATATAACTCGGTTCAGATAAATAAGAATAACCCACATCAATTTTAGGCAAAAGCATATTGGCTTTTAATTCTTTTTCAACGGTAAGCATATCTATTTTACGTTCCAAAGCGTTTATTTTAGGATGATTGATAATCGAAAAATCCGCACTTAACAAATCATTGGTTTTTAAGGTTTCACGGATCGTGGCATCTAATTTTTCTTCAGGAAATAAACTATCAGAAAGCTCTACTGGAATTGAATTTTCTAACCAAATAAAATTAGAAAGTTCTAGTTTGGCTTTGTTCAATTTTAGTTGAGAATCCTCCAAACTCAACATTCTATTTTTTACAATAATTCCTGCTTCGATACTGTCAATAGCGGGTTTGTCGCCTTGATTGATTAATTCTTTGATGCCTTTAAAACGAATTTGAGCATTGGTATTGTATTGTTCATACAACTTTACCTCGTTATAATTTCTTTTCCAATTAAAATAGGCAACTGCTGCATCATACAACACATTGATTGCTTCGAGTTTTCGTTCGGCTTGACTCAATTGTATTTGAAATTTTGCTTTTCGTAAATCGGCCATTCGTTGATTAATAAAAAGACCTTGTCCCAAAGGAACAGTTATTCCTATTAACGCTAAACCATTTGTTGGCACATTATTTTCAGGGTTCAAAAAAATTCCTTCGTTGCTATCAAAACCTGCTTTTATTTCAATCCCGTACCAAGTTGGAATTTTGAAACTGCTGTTCAAAGTTGAATAATACTCCTTGCCCTTGAATTGCTTTTGGTCAAAATCAACCTCAATTTTAGGGTCAAAACCGCCTCGAGCCATCATCAGATTGGCTTGTGCAGCACTTATTTCTAAATCAGCGTTTTTTACTAAAGGATGGAATTTTTTGACATAACCTAGGTATTCATTGAACGAAAACTCTTTGTCTAAGACATTTGGCTTGAAGTCAATCGTTTGGGAATTCGCAACAAAATTGAACAATAAAAAAAGGAGAATTATACGTTTCATTATTTTTTCTCTTTAGTTTCTTTTGATGATTTCATATTCGTTTTATAATAATCTGGCGGAAAACCATTCAGTACTCGCCAAATTTCAAACCATACTGGAACAGTATTTAGCAGTGCAATAGTTTGTGCTCCCGAACCTACTCTGACTTGAGAAGGCCATTTTTCCTCTGTACTATCTGGTGCAATAAGTACCCTAAATTTTCCGTTGTCGCTAATGAAATTTTCTACAGCTACAATCTCACCACCAAAGGTTCCATAAGACATATCAGGCCAGCCAGAAAAAACTATAGTTGGCCAACCGTCAAACCAAACTCTAATTTTTTCTCCTTTTTTGACCAATGGTAAATCAACTGGATTAATAAAGGTTTCCACTGCGATATCATAAGTGGATGGCATAATGGTAGCAATTGGTGTTCCCTCTTTGATGGTCTCGCCAATTCCCGCCTGAATAGCCCTGTTTACATATCCGTTTTGTGCTGCTTTGATGTAATAGAGTCCATTTCGAATGCTGTAGTTTGCGTATTGATTTTTCAATTTGTTCACCTGTGCTTCCGTATCAAATTGATTACTTAGCGCTGTAAATTGATCGCTTTGGGCTTTGGCAACTTTTTCTGAATACTCAGCATCGATTCTATTTATTTCAACTTTAGCGTTGATGTATTCATTTTTACTGGTCAATAATTTATTTTCCTGCGTAATAATTTTAGCATCTACTTCTTGTAATTTTAGTCTTTTTTCTTCGACATCGGTCATCGGTTTAAGACCTTCCTTGTTCAATTGTGTAGCACGATTAAACTGTGTATTTGCTATTTTTAACTGGGTTTTTACGGCAACAAGATCAATAGAATCGCTTTTTATTTTAAATATTGATTGTTTGATTTTATTTAAAGCTTGCTCGGTTTTTAACTTTCTTTCGTTTTCAATCGATTGGATTTGGGTGGACAAAGCACCCACTTTAGAGCTATAGGATTCTAATGCTGACGTTTTAGCCAACATTTGATTTTGTGTATTTTGAACTAAATTTGGATCAAAATAATCTTCTTTAATTTCGGAAATAAACATAATGGTGTCACCTTTCTTTACAAAATCTCCCTCCTTAACGAACCATTTTTCGATACGCCCAGAAATAACACTCTGAATAGTCTGTGGACGCTGATTGGGTTTTAACGTCGTAACCGAACCCGAACCCGATATGTTTTGTGTCCAAGGTAAAAACAGCACTATAACTCCAAAAACCGAAACAATAGCAATGATTTTATTTAAAATTTTGTAATGTGGTCTGTTATCTAAATTTTTTATAGTCTGATATTGAACTAATTTTTTTGAGAAATGACTCTTGTTTTCAGATATGTTTAGCATTGTATTTTAATTTTTAGAATCAAAAATAATTTGTCCGTTGTCCATCACGATATTTCTTGAGCATTTTGTTTTCCAATAAGGATTTTGGGAGGAAACAATAATGGTCCATTTATTTGCGGGAGCAGTGATTACATCTATAATTTCATTTGCCACATTTTCATCCATAGTATCTGTTGGATCTTCGTAAAATAATATTTTTGGTTTATGAATAATACTTCTTGCCAAAAGAATTTTTTGAGCATTAGAGGCAGAAAGTTGACTTCCTTGAGGGGAAATTATAGTATTTAATCCATCGGAAAGTGTTTTGATAAACGCAGACAATTGCACTGTTTCTATCGCCCATCTGATATCTTCTTGTGTAATATTCGAATCTTTAAACGTTATATTATCAATAAGACTTCCTTCAAAAGGAGTTTCACCATACACTATACTTCCAATTTGTGAACGATACAATTTTAAATCAATTTTCTGAAAAGTATCATCGTTAATGTAAAATGTACCCGAAGTAGGCTGAATTAACCCTGATAATAAACGAATTAAAGTGGTTTTTCCTGAGCTGTTTTTTCCTTCGACAAATATTTTTTCGGATTGATTTATTTGAATATTAATGTTATTAATTATATTTTTCTCGGAATCTGGGAATTTAAAAGATAAATTATTGATTTCTAAAGTTATTGAAGTAAAGCAGCTGTTGTATTCTTTTGTAGATTCTTCTTCTAGTTCCATATCGGTTACAACTCCTATTTTTTCCACTGAGGTTAAAACATCGTAAAAGGTTTCAAGGCCTAAGATAATTTTTTCCACCGAACCAATTACTAATAAAATAATAATTTCAGCAGCCACAAATTGTCCGATATTCATTTCTTGAGATAAAACCAAATACCCACCGATACTCAGTAAACTGGCTGTGATAATTATTTTGAAAATAATTAATTGCGTAAATTGTCTTTTAACAACGTTAAAATGTTTTTCACGGTACTTTAGATAATCGGTTACTAAGCCATCATTTTTTTGAAGAGCATAATCGTAGTTCAATTCGTTCCTAAAACTAAAATTATTTCGAGCCATTTCCTGTAACCAAGCGGCAACTTTATACTTGTATTTGGATTCATACAAACTCGTTTCTAAACCTGGATTATAGGAGTATTTAAAAATATAATACAATAAAATAAGCAACATAAAACCAAAAACAATGAAATAAGGATGGTACAACGACAAAAGCAAAACACCAAAAACAATTTGAAGCAATGCTGCCGAAAAATCAATCAAAAGTTTTGAAGTTCCTTTTTGAATGGACATCGTATCAAAAAACCGGTTAGCTAACTCAGGAGGATAGGTTCCGTACAATTCTTCGAATTTTATTCTAGGCATTCTGCCAGCAAAATCGAATGATGATCTGATAAATATTTTTTGTTGTAAATTTTCCGTAATCCTGAGTTGCATCATCGATAATACACCAACCAGTGCTACACCAACAACCACCAGAAAAACCAACACAATCCAAGAAACACTGACTCTTCCAGACTGAATAAAATTGATAATAGCTTGAATTCCCAGTGGTAAGGAAAGGCTAATCAGACCTGCAAAAATAGCATAAAAAAACAGTTGCAAAACATCTTTTTTATCGACAAGTAATAAATTATAATAACGAAGTAGCGGACTCATATTTATTTTTTTAATAAAGTTGAAATTAAATGAAGGTAGAAATCTGTGGGTTTGGTAGTTTCATTACAATTGGTTATCGTCTTGAGGTGATTCATCAAAAAATGTTGATGTAATGACCCCTCTACAATCGATGAAACCAAACTTTTGGCAAACGGGTATTCTGGATCTACTTCATTGACCATAAGTATAATTCTGTTAATTAATCTTTTATATATTAGAAAATAACCCTGTTTGTTTTCTTCATCTACTTCTTTAGTGTGAAGTGATTTAGTAAATTCTTGTATAATTATAGTATTCAATATCGATTCGTCGATGTGTTCGGTAGTGTAATCATCTTCAATTTTCTCAGTGACAAGGGTAATCGCTTTTTGAAGTTTTTCGAATGGATCTGAAATATTATTGGTAGCAAAAACCAATCTGTATTCCAGCCAACTCCAATACCAAGAAGATAAATATACCATTAATTTGTGTTTGTTTTCGAAATAACGGTAAATAGAACTCTCATTGGAACCCAATTTTTCACCCAATTTTTTAAAAGTAAAATCATCAAAACCAATTTCGTCAATTAAAACAATACTTTCTTGAATGATTTTTTTGCCCAAAATAGAAGTTTCCGGGTCTTTGACATAGAGTTTTTCGTTGACTTGAATTTTGATATTTGATAAAAGTTGATCCATGTGTTTACTTTAATTCTATTAATTGATTTTTTAACTTTATAATTTTCAGAATTACAAACTAATTTTGAATCCAAAATTAATATTTTCAGGGGTGAGCATTGATGGTGCTATTTTATTATTTTTTAAATCTAAATATTGCAAATGATCCAATCCTTTCAATTCTTTTGGAATTTCCTTGAAACTATTTTTATTTAGGTACAAAAATTCTAAATTTTTAAGGCTTTTAATTTCAAGAGGAAGTGAATTCAAATTGTCATTTTCAAGATGCAATGATTTTAAATTAGGAAGTTTTCCCAACAATCTCAGTGTTACGGGCAAATTGATGTTTTTCTCTTCATTTAAATACAATTCTTCCAAATTTTTAAGTTTATAAAAATCATCTGAAAGTTCTGTAAAGTCATTTCCACTCAAATCAAGTACTTTTAACTTAGAAAGTTGAGAAATCGATTTGGGTATTGATTTTAAATGATCATTTTTTAAATTTAAATATTCTAAATTTTTGAAAATTTTAAAATCTTGATGCTCTAAATCAATATTTTGACCGCTCAAATTCAATCGAACCACCAATTCTGGCTCTAATAATGCTTTTTTAAAGTCGGTATATTCCTTGTTTTTTGCTGTATTTTCTATTTGAGCCCAACTCAAATTAGAAAATAATAAACTAAGTACAATTAACAAATATAGATTTTTCATAATTCTAAAATTAAATTATTAATAATTTTGAATGCAAAGATAATAGTATTACTTTTAAATATGAAATTTTAACTTTTATTTGTATAAAATTTTCCTGTGTATCAAACAAAACTATTGACACCATTTACAATCAAATTTAAGGAGCAGTCGTTTGAAAATGGTGTGTTTGAAAATTGTATAAATGAGGTAATGATTTAAATTTGAAATACTTTATTCTATTGTTTCATTGAACTTATGACTTTTAAACTTTCGAATTACTCCTAAATTTAATTAGCATTTTTTTGAAGTTAAATGAATTGATTTTTATCACGATTTGCCCTATTTACACCAATTTGATTTATGCTCTCATACAGTAAATTAGCATTTACTAATAGTCTATCGAGTTCTTGTTCAAAAAATTGTGCGGTGTAATCGTTCCATTGATTAGGATTCTTGGATAGTTCTTTGAAACTATTCGCTAGCGTTGTGATGTATTCTTTTTTTTGCGTGGCATCATTAATGAATATTGGCGGATACAAATCGTACATCAATATCCAATTTTTGGCAATTCGTGTAATTCTCCCATTTCCGTCAACAAAAGGGTGAATTCTAATTAATTCGTGATGAAAATAAATGGCTTTGATTATTGGAGTTTTAATAGTTTCAATTTTGTAAAACAACTCCGAAACTAAGCTGTTTACTTGAGAAGGTTCTGGACAAATGTGAGCTCCAATTTGAACTGTTGTTTTTCGGTAACTGTTAGGATGAATACTATTTGTTTCAGGAGAAATCAATCGCAGTAATTGAAACAATTGAATTTCCTTTTCGAAATTATTATGCAAAATTATTTCTTCGATCACAAATTCGAGAGAGACTTTCAAATTTTTTAAATATTCGACAGCTTCATCCTCATTTTGGGCTTCCATTTGTGCGTTTTTGATACTAACGAGCTCCTTCAGGTTGTGCATTCCCTCTATATAAATATCCAAAAGATCATCGTCTAAATGGTATCTGCTGTAAATAATTAACCTATAAATCGATTTTACGATTCGATTAATTTCATTTAACTTTTGTTGATTAATAGCTATAAGTTCGACAGGTAGTAGTTCCATTTTGTTTACAGTTTTTTAAAAATTAGTGGATTAGAAATGGATTCAAATTGTATTTATTTCTTCTTGGATAAGTCAAAATTGAATAGCGTATTAACGATAAGGCCATTGTTGTTTTGAAACACATTGCGATTGTCAACTTCTCTGCCCAATTGCACCATTTGATTCAAATATCCAGCTTCAATTCTAAAAGCGTTAGTAAATTTATAGCCAAGAACTATTCCCAATCTATTTTGGTCAAATACATTTTCATTCACATTTTCTCCAAAGCCAATAAAGACCTCATCATAAACCGCAACATAAGGTGTTTTGTTTTCAATTGATTTTCCTTTCAACGGAATTTGAACTCGCAACATATACCGGAAACGATTTAACAATACAAACTCATCTTCTGATGATAAATTGGCATTAGAATATCGCCCAACCCATCTTTGCTCCAGCATAAATCGATGCGAAAAATCAACTATCGATACCTTGTCAGAGATAGAAGCCATCTGAAAAACACGATGCTCAGTAAAATCTCTTCCAAAACCATTTATAGGTATTTCCCCGTAAGGATAGGTTTCAATCCACGCATATCCTAACCTGAATTGAATTTTTGGATTTAATTGATAATTCAAACCCAATCGCACTAACCCTTGTTGTTTGTCCGAAGCTAGATTTACTCTACGGAATTGATATTCAGTATGAACACTAAGTTTATTATCCAACTTAAAAGTTCCAAAATAATTATACCAACCAATTGTATTATGATTGTTTATTCGTGTGTTTTGAGCAATTAAAGCATTGCTAATTAAACCAAAAACCAAAAATAGAAAAGCCTTATTTTTCATAGTTAAAAAAGATAAAAAAGGGTTGAGTTTTTACGCTCAACCCCTGAATAATAATTATTTTGTTGGAGAATAGGGTAACGATGATTTATGTACAATAATTCTAAGTTTTCCGTCTTTCCCTTTTTTGAAAACCCAAGTTTTATCGACCATAACTTCTTTACCTTTCTTATCCGTTAGCCATACATTACCCATAGTAATGGCAATAGATCCATAAATCTGAATGCCTTCATTATTGTTACCCGCATTATCATAACGCACTTTTACCCAAGGTGCCAACGCAAATCCTTTGTCGTTTGGGTATTCCAGATCTCCACCAATAAAATAGGCTAAAGCTCCCTTTTTATCGTTTCTAAACGTTTGATCTCCGTAAGCTAAAGTCGGCTTGAAAAAAACTTTACCGTTGTCATAGTTGTATGCATCAGAAAGTACTTGCGCTGCAAATGCTTTGTAATCGCCTCCTTCTTCTTGTAAAGCACCTATTTTAATCAAAGCATCACACCAAGCTTGCTGAGCCGCATTAACTTCGTCATAAGTAATAATAGATTGTGCGCCTTCTTCAACATAAACTAACCCAAGATCATCAATTACTTTTTGAACTTCCTGAGTGGTTTGGCCGACAATTTTATCTTTTTCTTCATTAATTTTTTGTGATACTTGATTACAAGAGCTCACTAAAGTTGTTACCACAACTAAACCTAAAACTAATTTTTTTGCATTCATAATGAAATGTTTTTGATTGCCTACTTTTTTTACAGTGTTCGGCTAGTCTGTTTATTTGATACAAATATATGCAAATATAATAGTAATACTATTAGTTATGAAATTTTAACTTTTAATTGTGTTTCAGAATATGAGTTATATGATATTTTAACTTTTTCAAATTACTTAGCTTTGTATAAACAAGACGAATATGGAAAAATACATAACCGCTCAAGAAGCAATAAATAATTATGTAAATGAAAATAAACTAGATTGGATAAATGTATATGATGGTGTTCGTAAAAACGATGTCATCGAAAAATACGATATTGTTATTATACCCGTGATTTAATTACTGCATAAAAACAAAGTAATCAAGGCAAAAAAACAGGAAATGAATTTATAGAAATCATTATTCTACTATAATAAGAATATAAAAAAGGCACCTAAGAAGTTAAGACCTGTAATTAACAAAAAATCACAATTAAATTTTCTTTGTTTTCACTCCAAAAAGCAAAAACAAAACCGTATTCATTTTATCTCCCACTGTTTGTCGAAGAATATTAAACGCTTTGGTAATATGAGCTTCTACCGATTTTTTGGAAACATTCAAAAACTCCGCTATCTCAATATTGGTTAGTCCGTCTTGTTTGCTTAGCAAAAAGGTTTGTTTGCATTTGGGTGGAAGATTTTCTATTTCTTTTTTTACCAATTTTATCAATTTCTCCATTGAATTTCCGTCTTCTTCTTCAATAATATCGCTTAAAACATCAAAATGCTTTTTCTCTAGCGATAAAACTGGTTTTTGTTTTCGGTATTGGTCAACAAATTCATTATAAACAGACTTATACAAATAACTTTTAAGAACCAAATCTTCCCTAAGGTTTGATTTTTTATTCCAAATCGACATAAATACGTTTTGAACAATATCCTCCGATAAATTATGGTCTT
>JAYVIK010000277.1:0-59660 GCA_043770265.1 Flavobacterium sp.
AGAAAAAGAAGCCAAATTAAAAGCACTACAGCTTACACTTGACAAGCTGGATAAAACCTACGGAAAAGGCACCGTAATGAAAATGGGCGACAAAGCCATTGTAGAAGTAGAAACCATTTCTTCTGGTTCTTTGGGAATCGATTTAGCCTTGGGAGTTGGTGGTTATCCAAGAGGAAGAGTGATAGAAATATACGGTCCAGAATCTTCTGGAAAAACAACCTTGACTTTGCACGCGATTGCCGAAGCCCAAAAAGCGGGTGGAATAGCTGCTTTTATAGATGCAGAGCACGCTTTCGATAGAAATTATGCCGAAAAATTAGGCGTTGATATCGAAAATTTGATTATATCTCAACCGGACAATGGAGAACAAGCGTTGGAAATTGCCGAGAATTTAATTCGTTCTGGCGCCATTGATATTGTCGTGATTGACTCGGTTGCGGCTTTGACTCCAAAAAGTGAAATCGAAGGCGAAATGGGTGATTCTAAAATGGGTCTTCATGCTCGTTTGATGTCGCAAGCCTTGAGAAAACTGACTGGAACCATCAGCAAAACGAATTGTACGGTTTTCTTCATCAACCAGTTGAGAGAGAAAATTGGTGTGATGTTCGGAAATCCAGAAACAACTACGGGTGGAAATGCGTTGAAGTTTTATGCTTCGGTTCGTTTGGATATTCGTCGTTCGACTCAAATCAAAGATGGCGATAATGTTCTTGGAAACAGAACTAAAGTCAAAGTGGTGAAAAATAAAGTCGCTCCGCCATTTAAAGTAGCCGAATTTGATATTATGTATGGCGAAGGAATATCAAAAACTGGAGAAATCTTGGACTTGGCTGTTGAATTTGAAATCATCAAAAAAGCGGGTTCTTGGTTCAGTTATGGCGAAACCAAATTAGGACAAGGTCGTGATGCAGTTAAATCTTTAATCAAAGACAATCCAGAATTAGCAGATGAAGTAGAAGAAAAAATCAAGGCCAAGATTAAAGAAAATAATGCTTAATGTTTTTTAATAAAATTTCTAAATGCTCGGATATATTTTATTCGAGCATTTTTTTTGTAATTTTATTTGGTGAAGGGAATTGTAAAATCACTTTTGAAAAAACTATAATTTTTTGAGTAATGACGCAACCTTTTTAATTCATTTTCATCTTATTAAAAAATGTATTGAATTTATTAACCTTAGAAATGAAAAAAAATGAAAAAAATCGCCTTATTTTTAATTGTAATCACCTCTCTTTTAAGCTGTAGCCTTAATGATGATAGTCCGACTTACACTTATGAAGTGCTACCAATTGACAGTTATGTTGTGCCTGCTAGTTTTACTTTAGGACAAACCTATGAAATAAAATTGAAGTACCAGAAACCAACTTCCTGTCATATTTATCAAGGAATTTATTATGATAAAAATCTAAACACTAGAACAATAGCGGTTCAAACTGCTGTACAAGACAATCAAGTTTGTACAATGGAGGTGCCTCCTTTGTCAGAAGTTTCATTTAACTTTTTCGTTACCAATACTGGGTCCTATATCTTTAAATTTTACAAAGGAGAAGATGCTGCTGGGAAAGATATTTTTGAAGAAGTTGAGATTCTTGTAGTTCCATAAAACAAAAAAATCTGTGATATTAGAAAAGCTAATTAGTGAATGTCAAAAAAACCAACCCAAAGCGCAAGAGCAATTGTATCGATTGTTCGAAAAAAAGTTTTTTGGGTTATGTTTGAAATATTCTTCTAGTTATGCTGATGCACAAGATAATTTTCAGGAAGGATTCTTAATTATTTTCCGAAAAATCAATCAATACAGCGCAAAAGGTTCTTTTGAAGGCTGGGCAAAAAAAATTCTAATTAATAATGCACTTCAAAAATACAAAGGAGTGCGTTATTTGGAAGTTTTAAACGATAACATTCCCGATGTTGATGTAGCAATAGAGGAAGAAGAAATAGCTCTCGACTATTTATTGCAAATTATTCAGGAACTTCCCGATCAATACCGAATTGTTTTTAGTTTATATGTGTTAGATGATTATTCACATCAAGAAATTAGCGAAATGCTTTCCATTTCAACGGGTACAACTAAATCGAATTTGCATAGAGCACGGCTTATATTGAAAGAAAAAATTGAAAAAAGAAGATTTCCTGGTCAAAAAATATCGGCAAAATGAAAGAAAATAAAAATATAGACCGATTATTTCAAGAACAATTCAGAAGTTTTGAGCAAACTCCGAACCCTCAAGTTTGGCTGAATATTGAAGCTGAATTGAAAAAAGATAAAAAACGAAAAGTAATTCCATTATGGTTTAAATATGCTGGAATAGCTGCTGCATTTTTGCTGGGTTTATTCTTTTTGAATACGAATTATACTTTTCATTCGAAAACAAAAAACCATACTATTTCAGTCGCTAAAATTTCTAAAGATTCCGCTAATAAAAAGCATATTTACCCTAAAAACAGTTCTAAAAAAACCGAAATTGTTACTAATAATACTGAAGATGCCAGGTCGAAAAAAGAAATAATTGACACTAATTTTTCAAAATCGAATACAAAAGATGAAAAGGACAATAACCATTCTAGTTCCTCAAAAATCCTTGTTTACAAGAAAAAGAATCAAGAGGATGCTCACGTTTTTCTACCAAAAAATAATTTGCCGTTAAAACAATTAGTAACAAACGAAAACAACAATAATAATAGCTCATTAAATGCAGAGAAAAACAGCGTTGATAGTCCAAATTCTTTAGCGAACGCGCCAAATCAAATCTTAGAAAAAAAGGATTTCAAAGAGATTCAAGAATCTAAAAAAGAAGTGGCGTCAAATCCAGAATTGCCAAACGAATTAGAAGAAATTTTGAAAGCCAAATCTGTACAAAAAAACACCGTGGTATTCAATGCTAAGAACAAATGGCAAATTACTTCAAACGTTGCCCCAGTGTATTTGAATGCCAATTCTGGTGGCTCTCCTATCGATGAACAACTGTCAGATTACGAAAAAAAATCAGAGAAAAATATTAGTTTTGGTATAGGCGTACACTATGCAGTGGGCAAAAAAACAGTAATTCGCACTGGAATTAACAAGGTAGTTTTAGGTTATAACACCAATAATGTATTGTATGCTACAGGATTAACTGCTAATAATTTGAAAAATATTGAATATTCTTCAAACAACGTTATGAAATTTGTAAATGTTGCCAATTATAGTTCATTGACAACATCAGAAAAAGAAATTCAAAACACGAGTACAGGCAATTTGAACCAAAAAATGGGTTATTATGAACTGCCTATGGAAGTTTCTTATGCGGTTTTAGACAGAAAATTTGGAATTAATCTAATTGGTGGTTTCAGTACTTTATTCTTAAATGAGAATGCCATTTCGTTGGAATCATCACAATCAAATATTCTACTTGGCGAAGCAAAAAACTTGAATCAAGTCCATTTTAGTTCCAATGTAGGTTTAGGATTTAAATACCAAATTACAAAATCCTTTCAAATTAATTTTGAACCTATGGTTAAATATCAATTGAATGTGTTTTCGATCAATTCAGGCGGTTTTAAACCGATATTTGTTGGACTGTATTCTGGGTTAAGTTACGGGTTTTAGAAATAATTAAAGTGGATTTACTCATTGTCAGAGTGCATTATTTAGCCACTTTCTCTACTGAAAATCAATTAATTCCTTATGGATTACATTCCAAGATTGATTCCGAATGTCGTTTAAATCTGTTTTGGATTTATTATTAGTGTCAATAAAGGAAAGGATTTTCACTCTCAAAAGCCCAGGTTTACCGCTAAAAAAGGTGTATGAAAACCGTTTTTTGTTATCAAAAAAAACAATAGGAACTATCGTCAATTGATGATCAATGGCTAATCGAAACGCTCCGTTTTTAAATTCATCCAAAACAATTGATTCATCGTCAGGAACTTTTCCTTCTGGAAAAATACAAATGCTCAATCCTTGATTGATTCTTTTTTGGGCTCTTTCAAAAACGCTGTGCTTACTTTTAGAATTAGTTCTATCCACTAAAATACAAGTTCGTTTATAGAAAAATCCAAACAATGGAATTTTCGATAATTCTTGTTTTCCCACAAAAACAAAGGGTTTTCTAACAGACACAAGCATCAGCATTATATCGACCATCGAAGTGTGATTGGCAATAAACATATAGCTTTTGTCGGATTCAAAGTCTTGCTGTTTATCAATTTTATAATAAAAACCCATTCCAAAAAGAATGACTTTCGACCAAATCCTCGCCATTTTAAAAAAGTAAGGATAACCACTTTCAGTCAAAATAGATAACACCAAAAAAGGAAACATCACAAGAATGGGAATTGCCATACAAACATAAAACCAAACGCGCCAAATCGCCCAAAAAATAATTTTTATTCCTCTCATAGTTTTCAAAAGTAAGTAAAACTATGCTACTATTTATAAAAGCATTAAATTTGGGAACTTAAAAAATAAAAAACACTTAATAAAGAGGTTGAGATTGCTTTGCTTCTTAGCTCGCAACTCCTCGCAATGACATAACAATGGCAAAAATACTCACTGGCGTTCAAAGTACAGGAACACCACATTTAGGCAACTTACTTGGCGCAATCATTCCCGCAATCGAATTATCGAATAATCCTGAAAATGAATCCTTTCTTTTCATCGCCGATTTGCATTCGATTACTCAAATAAAAGACGGAAAAACATTAAGAGAAAACACCTACAGCACTGCTGCAGCTTGGCTTGCTTGTGGTCTAAATGTAGAAAAAGTCGTTTTTTACCGTCAGTCTGATGTGCCGCAAACGGCGGAATTGTCGTGGTATTTGAGTTGTTTTTTCCCTTTCCAAAGGTTGACATTAGCACATTCGTTCAAAGACAAAGCCGATAGATTAGAAGATGTAAATGCTGGATTATTTTCCTATCCGATGCTGATGGCTGCCGATATTTTATTGTATGATGCACAACAGGTTCCAGTAGGAAAAGACCAATTGCAACATTTAGAAATTACGCGTGATGTAGCTTCTCGTTTCAATCACCAAATGGGTGAAACTTTTGTAATTCCTGAAGCCATAATCCAAAAAGACAGTATGCTTATTCCAGGAACCAATGGCGGAAAAATGAGTAAATCGGCCAATAATATCATCAATGTTTTCTTGGACGACAAGGCTTTACGCAAACAAGTAATGAGCATCGAAACCGACAGCACGCCATTGGAAGCGCCGAAAAATCCGGAGACTTGCAATGCTTTTGCTATTTATTCTTTACTAGCCAATGAAGAACAATTGGCGGAAATGAGAGCTAATTATTTGGGTGGAAATTACGGTTACGGTCATGCAAAACAAGCCTTGTTCGAACTGATTGTAGAAAAATTCAAAACCGAAAGAGAGAAATATAATTATTATATCAACAACCTCGCAGAAGTGGATGCTTTATTGAAAGTTGGAGCCGAAAAAGCTACGGTTGTTGCAAAAGGTATTTTGGCAAGAGTAAGAGTGAAATTGGGGTTTGAATAAGAAAACACATAAGTAATATAAGTTGCTCAATAATCAATTATAATTTACTTATATGACTTATATGTTTCAAAATTAAATCGCCTCAAATAATTTCCCTGGCAATGGTCGAATAACTCCTTTCAATTCCATATTTAGCAACATTCCTGAGATTTTATAAATGGGAAAATCACAACGCAAGGCAATAATATCCATCAATTCTTTTCCGTTTTTTAGGAGATAATCGTATACTTTTTGTTCCTCCGGTTCAAGTGTGACAAACAATTGTTTTTGAACTGGTTTTGCTTTGCTTTCTATATCCCAATTGAGGATATAAACCAAATCGGAGGCACTGGTTAGTAGATTTGCTTTTTGGGTTTTAATCAAGTTATTGCAGCCTTGACTGTATTTATCAGTTGTTCTTCCGGGAACGGCAAAAACATCACGATTGTAATCGTTGGCGAGATTTGCCGTGATCAACGAACCACCTCTTTCAGCAGATTCGATGACGATTGTCGCTTCTGACATTCCCGCAACAATACGGTTTCGTCGAACAAAATTTTCTTTTTCAGGATTGGATGAACTCCAAAACTCCGTCATAAATCCGCCGTTTTGTTCCACTTTAGCAACATATTTCTTGTGGGTTTTGGGGTAAATTTGGTTCAAACCGTGAGCTACAACACCAATGGTTTGTAAATCGTGTTCTATCGCCAATTGATGTGCAAAAATATCAACTCCATAAGCAAAACCACTCACAATTACGGGATCTAGCGGCGCTAAATCTTCAATCAATTTGCGGCAGAATTCCATTCCGTAAGACGTAATTTGTCTAGTTCCCACAATACTGATGGTTTTCTTGTTTTTCAGGTCGATATTTCCTGAGGTAAACAACAAAACCGGCCCATCGATGCAATGTTTCAATCGATTTGGATAATTTTCATCTTGAAAATAAGCTACATTGATTTCGTTTGATTTAATGAATTGCAATTCTTGTTCCGCCTTTTCGAAAATGGTTTTCTCTTTTAATTTTTGCAACAAAATAGAGCCAATTCCATCAATAGCAGCAATTTGAGAAGTTTTAGTTTTGAAAACTTCGGTAGCACTTCCACAATGGGTAATCAATTTTTTGGCTACAATATCGCCCACTCCTTCTACCTGTTGTAATGCCAATAAATGAAATAAATCTTGCTCTGTCATACTAATCGTTTGAGGTTGAAATGTATAAAAATTTAGTCGAATTGTTAATAAAAATTGTGAATAAAATTTTGATAACTATTTTCAATGTATAACTTTGTAACTATGAATATCGAATCTTACATCTCGCAACTTTTGTACCGTTACCAATGTGTAACCGTTCCTGGTTTTGGTGCTTTCTTGACTGAAATCCAGTCTGCTCAACTAATTGAAAGTTCCAATTCCTTTTTTCCTCCAAAGAAAGTGATTTCTTTCAATGTCCATCTAAAAAACAACGATGGATTATTGGCCAATCATATTGCCCAAGCTGAAAAATCGTCTTATGAATATGCTGTTAGTGCCATTCAATACGAAGTTCACAATTGGAAAAAAGCGCTGCAAGAAAACGGATTCTTCGCCATCAAAAACGTGGGGAATTTTTCGTTCAACAGTGATAAAAATTTGGTTTTCACTCCTTATGACCAAACCAATTATTTGACTAATTCTTTTGGTTTGAGTGCTTTTGTTTCACCAATGGTGAAAAGAGAACAATTCGAACAAAAAATCGAAGCTCTTGAAGAAAATATCGAGGAAACTGAAGTGATTGCTTTGATTCCTGAAAGAAGAAAAACCAGCGTTTATTTGAAATATGCAGCTGTTTTTGTTTTGGGATTAGGTTTGACCGGAGCCATTAGTTATCCTGTTTACCAACAACATATCGCTAATGAAACTATACTTGTCGAAAAATCAGTGCAAAAACAAGTACAAAATAAAATTCAAGAGGCCACTTTCTTTATCGAAAATCCTGTTCCTGCGGTAACGCTTTCTATTAAGGAATCGAAAATGTCGTATCATATTATGGCTGGTGCTTTTAGAGACGAAAGAAATGCCCAAAAAATATTTGAAAAACTATCCTCTCAAGGCTATAAAGCCCGACGAATTCCAGAAAACAAATACGGTTTATTTCCAGTCCTTTACGGAAGTTACGCCACATTTGCCGAAGCTGAAAAAGCCAAACAAGAAATCCGAAATACAGTCAATCCTGATGCTTGGATTTTGATAGAATCACTATAATTTAAAAGCCTGTTCGAGATGAACAGGCTTTTTTTTATTGTTTTTCCAAACCTAGACAAAACATCATCAACTACTTTGAAAGGGAATTTGTTATTACAATTATAATTTTAACTAATTTTACAAGATTACAAACATTTACCATTTAAAATTATGGATGCTATTAGACAATTTATTGATGTGAAAAACAATTCTTTCAGCGTTTTACTTCCAGATGATTTTAAAGCTGATAGAGTTGAAGTTATTATTTTTCCTTCAGAACCGAACGACATTCCGCAATGGCAAAAAACAGAAGCCATCCGCAGGTTGGAAATTTATAAAAATAATCCTAAATCTGCTTTAGATTTTGACCAAGTTATGGACGAAATTGAACAGGGTTTATGAAGTGTAAAAAGGTAATATCAGAACTAGCTAGTTTTGACATCAAAGAAAATGTTTTGTGGTACAACTCCAAACGAAAAGGTTTAGGTAAGGAATTTGCTATAGAAATTCGCAAAACAGTTGAATATATTATTGAATTCCCACTTGCTTTCCCTATAAAATACAACGAGATGCGAGTGGCAATTGTTTCTGTTTTCCCTTACACTATTCACTATTATTTTGACCAAGCCAACAACACTGTTTTTGTATCATGTGTTTATCACGATAGTAATGATCCGGAGATTCCTATAAATCGTTAGATTTAAATCTGTTCAAACTCAACTAAAACATCCTTAAACCCTGATACTTGGGTGCTTGTGGAGTCACTATAAAAAAGCAAAACCCATCCAATAAATGAATGGGTTTTGTTTTTTTAAAGATTCAGTCTTATACTATCACGCAACGGCTTATCATATCCATCTGCGGTTATCAAACCGTGCTTATTTTTTTCTACTCCAAGGGCCGTAGTTTTTATAATCTGGTCCTGTTAGCTTTTGTCTTTCATCACCACCTAATTTTACGACTGCCAAGTTTTCTTTTGGGGTAGTTACTATAGCTTGCTGATTTTTATAAGCCGGACCTTCTATAGATTCTTTATTAATTTGTGAATAAATCTTTAGGGGTTCTGACTTGTCCATCCAAACCTGATAATTTTTATAAGCTGGACCTTTTAAATCGCTCCTTTTTACATTTTTACCTTCTTGTGCAGATACACTCAATGATATTGCTAAAACTGCTAAAATAAATGCTACTTTTTTCATGACTATTACTTTTAATGTTCTTGACAAAATTACATTCAGTAATAGGCTTTTAGTAGTCTGTGAATCTACCCTATTTGTATCCGTATTTATACGGATGGTTTTGTTTTTAATGCGTTAAATCAAATTCATTTCTGCTGCTCTTTTAATGAGTTCGGCGGTATTTTTTACTTCTAATTTTTTTAGAATATTGGCGCGATGGGTTTCTATAGTTCGTGAACTCACAAATAGTTTGGTAGCAATTTCATTTGTTGTCAACCCTTTAGAAATTAATCCTAAAACTTCGGTTTCCTTATTTGATAAAAGATTTTCGCTAACGCTTTGCGTTGACATAAAGTTTATCATTTTTTCAGCAATTGCAGCACTAAAATATTTCTTTCCTTTATTGACGGTTCGTATTGCTAAGATTAATTCAGATTCATCTGTGTTTTTCAACAGGTAGCCAAAAGCGCCCATTTTAGCGCATTTTGCAATATAGTTACCATCACTGTGCATAGAAATGACAATAGGTTTAATGTTAGAATCCAAGGTTTTTAATTCTTTTAAAACCTGAAAACCATCCATGTTTGGCATAGCAATGTCAAGCAGCACAATATCGACCTCTAACTGGCTTTTTGCAAGCTGCATAAACTCAAAACCATCAGCGACACTTTTAACTATTTTGATGTCGTCATACTTTCTGAGCAGCTCTTCTAGTCCATTTCGAAAAAGTTGATGATCATCAGCTATTATTATTTTGATTTCGTTCATAATTCTACTGGTAATTCAATTTCAAATGTTGTTTTTCCGGGTGTTGCATTGATTTCAATTTTTCCATTACAAATTTCCACACGTTCTTTGATGTTGTTAATTCCTAAACCTAATTTTACGGTGCTGATATCAAAACCAATACCGTCATCGTAATAAAAAAGCGAAATAAAATCATCAAATTCTGAAAGTGTAATTCGGATATTTTTTGCCTTGGCATGTTTTAATGAATTATTAATTAACTCTTTACTAATTCTAAAAAGATTAATGGCTTGATGGTTTGTAATTTTTGAGTTATCTTGTTGGGTTAAATCTTCATATTCAATGGTTACAGTTGTTGATTTTTTGACACTTTCGATAAAGTTAGTGAGCGTAATTCCAATTCCAAAATCGTCTATAGAAGAAGGCATTAAAGCATTTGACATTAATCTGATTTCAGCAATGGTATCATCGACTATTTTTTTCATTTCGGTTTTCTTCAATTCATTTTCCACTTTATTTTCAATATAGTGTTTCAAAGAGGTTAAATATGGCCCTACACCATCGTGGAGTTCCCGCGATAATCTACGCCTTTCGTTTTCTAAACTGTTGACCAACATCCGTTTTGATAGTATTCTAGCATTTTCTTCATTATTTCTAAACTCTATGAGCTTATCTCTCATCGCTAAAAGACTTTTTCCAAGAAGATCATTTGAACTTTTAAGCTGATAATCGGTGTTTAAATTCATTAGACCAATATCATTGGCGAATTTTACGGCACCTTGCAAAGCAACTTTCAAATTCGCCAAAGCTTCAAACATTTCCTTTATTTCATCAGAATTTTTTATGAATTCATTCGTTTGATTATAATCTCCTTCCGCCATAATTCGGAGACTTTTTTGCATATTCTTTATTGGGTTGGTAATAATTCTTGTAAGAAAAAGAGAAATGATAACAGCTAGTAAAAAAATAGCAAGGGTTAAACTCACTAGTCTTTCCTTTAATTTTTTTAAAGGCATAGTAACCTCATCAACATCTATTTCCGATAGAATGACCATGTTTAAGTTTGGAATTTCGATGAGACTGGACACACTATATACATCGATGCCTCTATAATCGTCAAAAACACCTCTGCCATTTATTCCTTTGAAAGCTTTCGCCACATTTTCTGCTTTCACAGATAAGGCGTTAGGGGTTTGATTGGGATAAAAACGAGATTGGGAACGCAGTCGAAAATCTTTACCCACAAGATAGGATTCGCCACTGTTGCCCATTCCTGTTCGTTCAAAGAGTATTTTTTTTATTTTGTTGTACTCTAAAATTTTGATTTTTGTACCTTTTTTAGACTTTGAGACAAAACCTATAGTCGTCTTTTTATCGATGTGATAGGTTGTAAAATCGTGAATTCCATTTCTGTTTTTAATGCTATCTGGAAGAATTAATACAGCACTATCAATATTCTGGTTGTACAAATCAGCAGACTCGAACTTTTCCCATTCTGATTTTATCAAGTGTTCAATCTGGTTTTTCTTGAGTGTTTTAATGGAATTTAATTGCTGTAAAACGCGATCGTTTAAAACGTTTGAAAACTCTTGGTAGGATGAAAAAGACAATAATGCAATTACCAAGGCAATTAAACTGTTGATAATAATAAGTATTAATGTTTTGATGCTCATTAAAATTTATTTTAAAAAAGTAAGATAAAATTTGTTTTAAATGGTGCATTCAAAGAATAAATGCAAATGTGTTCTTCTTTTAAGTTTTTGTAAATATACTTGATTTTACAAATTAAATTGATGTCTTTTTCTAAGTCTATTATTTTTTTTTAGCCCCCATTTCCACTACCTCTACATTGTCCAGGTTTTGTATGAAAACTGCTTTTGCCGAAGCTGAAAAAGCCAAACAAGAAATCCGAAATACAGTCAATCCTGATGCTTGGGCTTTGATTGAATCGTTATAAAAAACAAAACCCATTCTTGAAATCGAATGGGTTTTTGTTTACTATTTTTCAGTGTTATGTTTATTACTCTTTCACGAACTTCATTTGATGTTTTTTTGGCTTGCTCCTTTTTCCGACCTTTGAACTCCTCCGAACTAAGGAGAGACTAGAGGTGAAATTGAACTATTAATGAAGTCTAATTTATATTGTTGTTCGTTATGAAGATAGCGTCTCCACCAAATTACCTATAGCATAAGGCACACTGTAATCTCTATTTAGATCTTGCCATTTATACCTTGAGTGATAAAAACCTAACTTATGACACCATTCGTGAGCAAAATGACCTGCCAATTCACTTTCTGTTGCTGATTCAAAAAACATTAGATCGGTGTGAATCCATTGTTCTACTGGCAAACTCTTTTCTTTAGTTTTGCCTACATCCCCAGAATCTAAAGATAAAAACAGCTCGATGGAATTTGTTTCCTCTTCTGCAATTCCTTCTTTAGGATTCATAATGAAATGATAGACATGGTAATTGGTGTATTTCTCAAAAGAAGAAAACCAGTTTTTCTTATAACTAAATCCTATTTTTCCTTGGATTTCAAATGCTAACACTTGGTATTTAAACACTTTCGAATTCAATACCTTTTCCATTTTTTTTACAGCGTTACTGATTTTCTGAAGTTGTATTTCAGAATAATTTTGAGTTTTAATTACTTTTATTTCTAGCATATTTTGATTTTAGTTTTTGCAAGTTTATCAATGTACGTTTTCCAAAACATATTGGTTTTAAAATTGGATTATGCGTTGTTGCTTCGTGGGCGCCATTGTTTGGATAATAACCTGTCATTGTGTCTGCAATTGAGGCTGTTGTTTTAAAATTTATCATCTTTGGTTCAAGATTTTTCGGTTTGTTCATCTAGCTTGCTTGCTTCGTTTTAGACTATCCATCCAAATGATTTTAGGGTATCTAAATCAATTGCTTATAAATAGGTTCGGTGATTTGCTATTGAATAATTATTTTCTGCTGAGATACTTCTTTTGTTTCGCTAACTACTTTTACCAAATAGATTCCTTTTGAAAAGGCTGAAAGATCTATTTTTGGTTGAATGTTGTCTATACTGTACATGGTTTCTCCTAGCAGATTTACTATTTCTAATTTTGCGTTTCTCAATGAATTGTCTAATACCAATTGAAAAATTCCGCTTGAAGGGTTGGGATAAATAGTAAAAAAAGAATTCTTTTTTACTTGAGGTATTGCTAATGCTGCTCCTTCAAATTTCCAAAGTTCCTCGCCATTCGAAGTGTTAGTTGCACGAAAATAAAGCTGGTTGCCCAATACTATAAGCGACTTTGAAACATTGGGCTCTTTAGTAAATGCGAGTACAGTTCCAGAAGATGTACCATCACTTTTCCATAAGGTGTTATCATTGATGCCATCGTAAGCAATGAAATATAATGAGTTGTTAAAAACAGTCAGCTCTTTGGGCTCGGAACTCCAGTTTTTAGCAATTCTAATATCTTTTAACAGCACCGTTCCTGTTGTAGTACCGTCTGTTTTCCAGATTTCTGCTCCTGTTGTTCCGTCATTTGCAAGAAAATACAAGAACCCGTTAAAGCCCACAAAAGACTGAATGTTTGAAAAATCTAAACCTCCAGAGATGCCTGATCGAATGTCCTTAACCATAACAGTTCCTTCAGGTGTTCCGTCGCTTTTCCATAATTCTTCTCCGTTTGATCCATCAGAAGCTGAAAAATAAAGTGTTCCATTGAAATTATAAAAAGAACTTGTAGAAAAAGCACTTGCAGAACCTGGATTGATGTCTTTTACCATAAGGGTGCCTTGATTTGTTCCATCACTTTTCCAAAGTTCGATACCGTTTGCTGCAGTATAGGCGCTAAAAAACAAGGTTCCGTTCACATCTGTTAAATAATTAGGTAGCGAACCGCCTGAAGAAGCTATGTTTTTTACTAAAACAGTACCTGCTGCTGAACCATCTGTTCTCCAAAGTTCTTGTCCAGTGTTGCCATCATTGGCGGTAAAGAATAATATATTATTAGAAATTGTAAACTTTTCTACATACGAAGGACCTGTAACTGCAATATTTTTTACTAACTCTGTTCCTGAACTAGTACCATCACTTTTCCAAAGTTCGTCAAGTGTTACTCCGTTATCTGCAGAAAAATAAACAAATCCGTTATGACTTATCATCTCACGTGTAACAGAAAATCCACCAGATGCGCCAGCCTTAATGTCCTTTACAAGAGCTGTTCCAGTTGTGGTTCCATCGGTTTTCCAAAGTTCATAACCATTAACATTATCATTTCCTGCAAAAAATAAAGTACTACCAACGGTTGAAAACCGGGTAGGGAAAGTATTGTTCAAACCATCTCCAATTGGGTTTACATCTTTCAAAATGGTGGTGCCCGCTGCTGTGCCATCACTAGACCATACTTCTTGTCCCGTTATTCCATCATTAGCCGAAAAAAACAAGCGGTCATTCATAATCTTCAATAATGAAATATTCGCCCCTAGTCCGCCAGTTTTGATGTCTTTTACCAATACTTGAGCATTCATACTGTTGAGCAATAGTAATATCGCTAAGCCTAGATATTTGTTTGTCCTCATTTTTTCCTTTTTTTTCGTTACTGTTTTAGTCTTTTAAAGTCCTGATTTTAAAGGTAAAAATTCCTGAAACTGGTTTAATAGCATCCAGGTTTAATGGTAAATACATTTTCATTTCATACTTGCATTTAACCCTAAAAATATCATAGACGCCATCGCCACTTACATATTTTATTTCCATAACCTGATTGTACTCAGTGCCTGAAAACCCCTCAGAGCTGACCAATTTTTTGGACAAATCATCTAAACTATTATCGTTTAATGGTAATTTTTGAGAAAACTGAAAAGGAGCAGTATTGTCGTAAATGGACATGATCTTATGTTTTTTTAAATATTTAGGACTAACAATTTTTGAGCTGAATTTTGGATAGGTCAAACAAAAAATTTCTTTAGTAGATGCCGAAGATGCCGTAACGCCATAGGTGCTATCATTATAAACTGTGGGGTAAAGGTCTAAGTGGCTACAATCTATGTTACGCTCCCAATCAGGAGTTTTAAAAGCCAAGTGCAAATTATCTGAAACTGTTGTGGGGTTTTCAATGGTTTCATTGTTGTCGATTGTTTCGCCACAGAGCAAGAGAACAGCAGCAAAATTGCTGAAATAATTACAAACGTTGATAGTAAATTTTTCATGATTTTTGTTACTTTGTTTTGCCTACTCTTGTTCAGGATTTTCGGCTTACTCCTTTTTTCCTCACCCTAGCCCCTCTCCAAAGGAGAGGGGAGCCGAGATATAAAATTGTTTGAAATTGTTTCGTTTATTAACCCAGAGAATGTTTGGTCTCTACTTGTTTTTTACCTACTATTTTGTTTTTTTATTCCTACTCTTATCAGGATTTGCGACTTGCTCCATTTTAACTATCGTGTGATTACAGCAACAATTCGTCTGAGAAAATTGCGCCAGAAATATTTTTTTTGAAGTGTTTTAAGTGTCATAGCCTATTGTATTTTACTTTCCAAACTGTGCTTTTTGAATTATTGAAATTGAAATTGTCATTGATTTACCCTAATACCCTGCCTTTGGTTAAAATCATTTCCTTGACAGGGGTTCGGGCAACTAACCAATTCAATATCTCATTTCAAAATTGGAAATTATAAAGGACAAAAAAATCACTACAAATGGGTATTTTTCAATTATTTTTAGGTTTGCTATTTTTAGTTGTTCAATGCTGGCAATCCCAATAGCAATAAGTACTCACAGGGTTTTGCGGCCTTATCTTCTGATTATCACGCTTTAATAATAAGAATTGGCTTACAATTTAAAACGTTGCAAATAGGGCTTTTACAAATTTTTTTTTTGAATTAAAAAAACTATGAGTCTAGATAGATTAGGGATTAACCCTGTCAAAGTATATACAACTTACTAAACTTGGATTGAAATTTTTCTTTTACTGAATAGGTTTCTATAACAAATATACCTACGGCTAAGTTTTGAACATTTATAAAAAAAATTTGAAAAGTAATTTTGAAAAAAAATAGTTTTTATAGGGTTGCTTAATAAATAAATAAATTTTTATAGTTGATGAATTTCATTACTCTTGTAAAAATTCTTTGCTGTACAGAGTTTTTACTAATAAAATTTTTGGTAATAATCGGGTCATACATAATGGTTTCGGGCAACTCATAATCATTGGTTTGACCTTCTTTCAATTTTGTTTTGAATCGATTATAACCAAATGTATTAGAGGCATCTTCACTACCAAACCCTATATTATCTACATAACTCACAAGAGGGTAAAGGGTACAAGAATCTTCTTTAAACTGGTGATAATCTAAGCGGATATCCCAAGCCCGAACGTTACCTTCAAGAGTATTAGTCAACATTCTACTTCGGTCGCTACCCCATTCATTAAATTCGTTCTGAATATTTCTAGAGTTTAAAAAATCAGCTTTATTGGCTATCTCCCAATCCACGTCTTTAATTTTATGAGACCAAGTACCCCAACCCCACGGACAGGTTCGTTTGGCAAAATACCCTGAGTGAGGATAGGTTTTGGGAATTTTATCGACAAACGAAAAACCACTTACACTAAGAACTTTTGGATTATTGGAGTAAAATTCAAGGGAAGCATTGAGAAAATGAAGAAAGCCTTTCTGAACGACCAAATCATCTTCTACGACAATAAATTTCGGAAAACGAGCCGCCATGAGTTGAATTCCGTCGATGATGTTATAATCTACTCCAAGATTTTGAGTCCTTTCAATAATCTCAATAGTTTTGAAACCTTTAATCGAGGGGAGAAATCTTCGCACCGCCATTACCTTTTCAACATCAATTTCCTTTGCTGCAAAGTCGGAAACTATTATCAAATCGGATTGCGAGCTCTCGGGGCATTTTTGTAAGGAAGCTACACAGCGTTGGAGCGTATCCAACCGCTTGTATGTAAATAAAATGATAGGAATTTGGTTCATCATAAAGTGTGTATTAAAAAGTTGTGTGTTTAATTTCTACTATTTGAATTATTGTAATTGCCATTGCTATTGATTTTGCCTAATACCCTGCCTATGGTTAAGGTCATTAACTCGACAGGGGTTCGGACAACTAACCAACTCATTATGCTCCTCCAAAATTGGAAAATTCTGAAACCAAAAAAATCACTACAAATGGGTATTTTTCAATTATTTTTGGATTTGCTGTTTTAAGTTGTTCAATGTTGCAAATTCCAATATTAATAGGGTTTCACAGAGTTTTGTGATCTGATTGTGTGATTATTACTTTAAAAAATCATGAATTGTCTCTCAAATAAAAATTCTGAAAATGGGGATTTTATCATTATTTTTATTTAAACCCTATCAGGTTTTTGAAGGAAGGCATTGTTGTGAAATTTGGAAAATATATTTCACAAAAAATTTCTTTTTTTAACCCTGTTGATCCTTTTAGCAATCTGGATGAATCCTAACAGGGTTGAGAGAAAATTAGCAATATCAAGGCAAAAAAAATCCCTAAAGTGGGATTTTTCAATTAGTGTTTGGAACACGTTTTAGAAGGGAATAAAAAAGTGTTCAAAAATCATACTTGCGCTCTACTGCAAAACGAATTATATCGGTTTTGCCATAAAGATTCATTTTTCTGAGGATGTTTTTGCGGTGAGAATCAACGGTGTTTTTGCTTATAAAAAGGTGCTCGGCTATATCTTGTGATGTTTTTCCTTCGCCTATAAGTCGCAGAATTTCTTTTTCGCGACTGCTCAAAAGGATACTCTCTTTGCTTGCCAGATCTTTGGAAATTATAGCATCGTCAAAAAAAGTTTTATTTGCTGCCACAGTTCTAATGGCTTCGATTACTTTCTTGAGGGGAGAGTTTTTCAAAATATAACCAGAGACTCCCGCTTCTTTCATTTGTTGTACTGCTTCGTATTGGTCAAACATACTAAAAGCTATCACTTTGATTTCTGGAAATTCTTTATGAATAGCTTTTGTGGCAAATATTCCGTCGCATTTGGGCATTCTTATGTCGGTGAGTACTACTTGTGGTCTTTTATTACGAACAATTTGTATCAGTTCTTCTCCATCATTGGCTTCGCCTATTACTGAAATGTCGTCTTCCATTTCTAACGAAAGTTTGATGCCGTCTATAAGGGCTTGATGGTCTTCGGCGATTATTACTGTGATCATAAGGGTAAGTCTATAATGATAGATGTTCCTTTGTTTATATTGGAATCGATACTAAAGGTACCGCCCATTTGTTCTACTTTTTTCTCCATATTCTTGAGTCCTATTCCGGATTGAAACACTATGGTTTTGGGGTCAAAGCCTATGCCATTGTCTTCTATAATAATGTTGATTTCGGTGGGTGATCCTTGTGTTAAATAAATATTTACTTCACTTGCTTGGGAATGTTTGATGATGTTGGTGCACAATTCCTGAATCATTCGGAATAGGGTCACTTCGATGGTGTTGTCCAATCTTTCGGTAAGCCCAAACGGAATGACATTTATTTTTAGTTTTTCTAAAACGCTCATTTTTTCGGCCATTTTGTTTACGGCAACAAGTAGTCCTTCGCTACCTATGACTCCCAGGTTTTTAAGATGAGCAATGTTACGCACTTTTTGATAGGCTTCTTCGAGCAGGGCGTCGGTTTTATCGTAAAGTTTGGTTTCGTTTAAATTTATGACTTCTTTTTGGCGTTTTAAATTTTGGAAATTGAGTTTCAATGTAGCTAGCATACTGCCCAAATTGTCGTGCAATTCATTGGCTATGTTTTGGCGTTCTTTTTCTTGGCTTTCGAGTATCAAATCGATATCATTGAGCTCTTGGTCTTTGAGCGTGTTTTCGAGTTCTTGAATTTTAATTAAACGGTCTTGTTCGACAATTTGTTTCTTTTTGACGATGTTTTTATAGGCTAAAACACTGATTATTATAAAAATAAACAATAGAATAATAACACCATATATGATGGCTTTGTTTGTTTTGGCATTGGTTTTTAACTGCAAATTTTCGAGTTCCTTTTCTTGGGTTTTGTATTTGGTGTCTAATTCATTGACCTGTCTAGTTTGCTCTTCAATATTTAATGAATCTTGGTATTGGTTGGCGATTTCAAAATGATAGAGTGCTCTTTCGGAGTTTTTTACATCTTTGTAGTTAAGGTATAGATATTCATTTATAGGTTCTTTAACGGATTTGATAGAATTAAGTAATTTAATACTATCTGCTTGTAACAACAATTGAATTGCTTTTTGATATTGCAATAAATGTCGATAATTTGATGCTTGGTTTATTAAATTATAGCAAATAAAACTATTGTTGGGATTTTTTTCGGATTCAAGTAGAATTAAATCTTTTTTAAGATAATATAAACCTGAATCGGGTTGATTCAATACTTCGGTAAATAAAACAGAAATATTATTGTAAATTTTACTTTCAAGTTTTTTATCGTTTACAATTTTGTTTAATTGAATGGCTTTTCTAAAATACAATAAACTTTCATTTGCCTCTTGTTCATTGACTTTTAACGATGCTATTTTAACGTAACCTTTTAATATTTTAGATTTAACTTGAGTTGCTAATGCATATTCCAAATATTCGTTAAGATAAAAAATATGCTTACGTTTATTATTTTGTGAAGAAGCAATAAAAATAGCAATATCCAGATTAATGTCCATCGCTTTATCAATAATTCCAGCTTTTTGATACTGTTTTTTTGCTAAAAAATAGTATTTCAAAGCTTTACTATCGTCTTCTTTATTGTAACTAATAGCTATAAGATAATAGTACCGCCCTAATTCTTCAGGTTGAAAATCGGTTTTTTTCAAAATAAAAAGTTGTTGAAGTGCTTTTTTGGTGTTATCTTTTTCTATTTCAGAATTTATGGATTCTAGGGATTGATTTTGAGAAAAACAATTGCTCACGAAACATAATATCTTTAGCAAATTGTAAAAAGGCTTTTGTAAAGTAAATTTTCGCATTATTACGGTCTAATAATTCCTGTACCTTGTTTTATTATTTCTCCTAATAATAAATCGTGCTTTCCTTTGATATGATTAAAAACTACATTTATAGATTTTGTTAACTCAATTTCACCAAATCCAAATGAGGATAAATCAACAATAAATGTGACAAAATTAGTGTTGTTTTGTATTGTCAAATCTTCACATTCAATATCTCTTAAATGTATTTGAAGTTTTTTAACTCCATTATCGTCAACTTTTCCAATAACTTTAATGCTGTATTTGTTGTCATCACTTTCTTTTGGCAATGATACTACAATTACAGCTTTACTTCCAGATAGAATCATTCCTTTTAAATCGTAAACTTTCATAATTTTTATTTTTTTGGTTTATAATTTTCAAATTTAGGGATTTCTGTTTTATATAGACATCACTACAAATGGGTATTTTTCAATAACTTTTGAAAGGCCTATTTTTTGTATTTAATACTTAATAAAACCATTAGAGATAAGATGTTACAAGATTTATAGAACGAAAAAAATTACATACAAAAAAATCCCTGATATAGGGATTTTTTATATTTTTGGTCATTGCAAATCATTTCTAAAAGACTTTATTTTACAATTATCATTGATTCAAACTCTTGGTTCAAATTTAATAAAATAAGGAGATTAACTCTCATAGTACTATCTATTAATAAATCATATTTCAATTATTAAAATAAGATTTTAGCCATTAAGTAAAGGGAAAAATAATCAATTCTCCTGCAACTCGTTTCTCAAAAGTTGCATTTATTAGTTGAATTCAATCATTATATTAGTTTACCATTTTATATTTTTGACCTATTAAACTCAAGATTCCCATATTTCTCGTTACATTATAATTAGAAGGGAGGGATATTGTCCTTACAAAATCGGGTACTGTTTTATATTTGGGTCTGCGGGCAATATATAAACTCGATTTAAGAATGCGAGTCATGCAAACTGTGTCGTTTTCATTGGCTCCTAGAACATGATAACAATCCTTATCCTCGCCAATGTACAAACCTACATGCCCTGCATTTTTTCTAGTTTCGGTTTTACGAATAAAAATTAGAATATCGCCTAACATTGGTACAATTGCCTCAGTACCAAAATTCTCCCAACTAAGTGGATAAAGCGGTTCTTTCACTGATTTTATGCCAGAATTGTGAGCCACTATACCCATAAACAAGCCACACCAAGGCACAAGGTGACCTTCGGTAATTACTCTAAAATTTTTCCCGAATATTTGATATGGATTTGTTACGGATTGGTTGCTTACAAATTTGTCAAGTTTTGCGGTTTTATAACTATGATTTGAACTAAATTGATAAAATTTTTCCAAATCTGTTTGTAAGATGTTTGACCATGATCTAATAACTGGGTTGTTTGGGTCTTGAAAACTGTTTTTAACACCATAAAATCGAAGTGCTTCATCTACCATTTTAGGAACTGGCTCAGTTTTAAGCCAGGTGTAGATTCCATGTAAATTTTCTTTACTCATTGTGTAGGTTTTTAGGTTAAACTTGGGGAGTTTATTCTTTAAAAATAGGTAGGTTAAGTTTTAAAGTAGAATGTGGGGCAAACATTTTAAATTCTTAATCACTACGTATATTTAATTATTTCTTGGTGTAAAAATACATAAATAGTCGTTTAAGTGCCAAATAAAATCGACGAAATACACAATATTTATATTATTACATATAATTAACTTACAATTTTATTGAAAAAAATTATGTGCTAGGTGCTTTTTTTATATTTTTGATCAAAAGCTCTCTGGAGTTAAGAATACTAATTCAAACTTGCCTTAAACATTCGTAGTTCTTCCCAACTGAATTTATCGCCGTATTTTTCTTTTAAAGGTGAAATGGATTCTTCTTTGTAACCATAAAAAGCCTCGGTCAATTGCTGAATTTTATCTTCGGGCATAACATCGTCGATACTTATAACTTTTTCAATAATCAACTTGGTCAAGTGACTTAAAATAGTTTCCTCGGTAAACTTTCTAATGGCGGAAATTTCCTTAATCGATTTCTTTTCAAGCCATAATTCGTATGTTTCCTGAACAGTAGATTTCTTGGGTTCTTTCGTTTCTTTTTTCTTTTTGGTATAGCGTTCAATATCAGCATCATCTTCAATAAGCGTGACATTGACTTCCTTAAATTGATTTTGAATAGCCTCAGTTTTGTGGCTGATGTATTTTTTTATTACGTCAGAGGTTAATTTCTCTTTCGAAATCGTTTCTCCAGCCACCACAGTTTCGATTAATAATTTAGCTTTCATCAATCGCAAAACGGCTTTGGTTTGCAATTCTTCCAAAACCATTAATTCATCATAAAAAGCTTTGGCTTTCTTCAAGCGTTTAACTTCTTCGACTTTCCAAAGAATTTCAAAAACCAAGTCATCCATTGGTTTGATGAAATAATTATAAGCAGCCTGAAAACGGTCCGAAACGTGATTCAAATCGACGGTTTCTGTGCTGAAAATTTTATTCAACTGCAAAATGAATTTTTGGGATGGATCCAAAAGTTTGTCAATTGCTTCCAATTGTTTTGCCGCCCAATTGGCTTGTTTCGATTTGGCTGAACTCTCGGAATTATCCAAATAACTGAACTTGTGATTGCGCCATTCTTGTGCCAATTCGCTCCAATCAAAACTGTTTATCAAATAATTATGGATAAAATTCTTGGTTTCCAATTGTAAAGCGTTCTTTAACAATTCATCTGAAGCTTTGTTCAATGAATAATCCATCACGTCCTGATCGTTTGAAATGCCGTTCATTCTAAGCGGAGAAAGTAAAATTAAGCCATTTAACGACCGTAAACGTGACAAAGCCACATAAGCTTGTCCGGGCAGAAAAACTTGCGATACATCGAGTGCGGCTTTATCAAAAGTCAATCCTTGGCTTTTATGAACCGTGATTGCCCACGCCAGTTTTATGGGATAATGTACAAAAGTCCCTAAAACTTCTTCCTCTATATCCTTAGTTATTTCATCCACTTTGTAACGAATGTTCTGCCATTCGTACTTTTCAACTTCAATCGTCATATTTTCTTCTGGAAAATGAACCAAGATTTCTTTAATGGAAAGCGATTTTATAAATCCCATTTTTCCATTGAAATATTTTTTATCAAACGACAAATCATTTTTCACAAACATCACTTGCGCGCCTACTTTTAACTTTAAATTTTCTTCAACAGGATATATTTTATCTGGAAAATCGCCGACAATCTCGGGTTTGTAGGTTACTAATTTCCCTTCTAAATCTTCCAAAGCTTGTGCATTCATTGCATCAGCTTTTGAATTGTGAGTGGTGAGAGTGATGTAGCCTTTATTGGCTTTCAAATCAAAATCTGGTTTTACATACTGATTCAGGTTTTGTATGTCTTCCGGGGAAATTTGATTGTTTCTCAAATTGTTTAAAATCGAAATAAAAACATCATCTGTTTGACGAAAAATTTTAGACAATTCAATATACAGAGGCGGATTTTGCTGAATGACGTGCGAATGAAAAAAGAATTTTCCTTTGTAATAGGTTCTCAAAGTGCGCCATTCTTCATCTCGAATCACCGGTGGCAACTGTAATAAATCACCAATATACAAAACCTGAACACCTCCAAAGGGAGTGTTTTTTTTCCGAACGGACTGCATCATAAAATCCATTGCGTCCAACAAATCCGCACGAAGCATACTCACTTCGTCAATAATAAGCAACTCCATATTCTTGATAACCGATTTTTTTAAACCATTCATTCTGAAATGCCTACGCAAAGTGGCTTTAGTTTCAAATTTTGTGCTTTCCGAAAAGTGGGGTGATGAATTATCGGGAATAAATCCGCCGAAAGGCAATTGAAACATGGAATGAATCGTAACTCCGCCTGCATTTAATGCCGCAATTCCGGTAGGGGCTACGACTACACAATTTTTATGAGTCGTCTGAATAATTTCACGCAGCAATGTAGTTTTTCCGGTTCCAGCTTTTCCCGTAAGGAAAATAGAGCGATGCGTTTGATTGATGAATCTTAGGGTATAAGCGGCGGCTTCGGAAATGGTTTGCATGAGGCGTATATTAAAAAAACAAATATAAAAATATTGTTTGTCAATACTGTGAATAACAGGGGATAAAAACTATCTGGATTTTCCATAATAAATTGACTTGGTATCCATTTTTTGACAATATAATAAAGATTTAAGACGCGAATTAAAACAAACAAGGTAGAATTTCAATTAATTTTCAAAGAAATGTAAATGTTCCGTCAAAATGAAACATCCTATAAATATTTGTTAAACTAAATTTCTCCTTGAATTAATATTGTAGTTTTGTCTAACAAAAATTATAAATAGTTAAACAAAAATTAAATTATGAAATCTATTAAAGTATTAGGTATTGTGTTTTTTACAACATTAACCTCCATTACAGCAATCGCTCAAAGTTCGAAAACAGTGGTTGAGAATGCAATCGCTTCTAAAGATCACACCACATTGGTAGCTGCCGTTACAGCAGCAGGATTAGTAGAAACTCTTTCTGGAAAAGGGCCATTTACCGTTTTTGCTCCAACAAATGCAGCGTTCGCAAAATTACCAAAAGGAACTGTAGAAACTTTGTTAAAACCAGAAAACAAAGCAACTTTGCAAGCTGTTTTAACGTATCACGTAGTTGCAGGTAATCTAGACAGTAAAGCTGTTGTTGCGGCAATAAAAGCTGGAAAGGGTTCTGCAACATTGACCACAGTGCAAGGCGGGAAATTGGTTGGGTCAATCGATGGAAAGAATGTTATACTAACAGATGAAAAAGGGAACAAATCTACAATTACAGCTGTAGATATTACATCTTCAAATGGAGTAATTCACATTATTGACTCCGTTGTGTTGCCAAAATAAAAAAATGATGAACTGTTAATTCGGCGAATTACAAAAAAAAACGTTTTCAAAATTTGAAAACGTTTTTTTGTTTTTGCTAAAATCTATTACTTTTTTACTTCCTCTTTTGCAGCAGGAGCTTTGTATTTATCGTTCAATAATTTGATAATATCTTTAGTGATGTCCAATTTATCTTCTGCATATAAAATACTAGCATTAGTGTCTCCAGTTCCGTAAATGTAGGTGTAACCTTTTTCTTTACCATACGCTTTGATGGTTTTTTTTACGTTCAAAACTAAGCTATCCATCTCTGTGCCGCCTTCTTGCTGCAATTGTTGAGAGAGTGCTTGTTGTGCTTGAGCTAATTGTTGCTCTCTTCTTTGCAATTCAGCTCCTTTTTGTTGTGCCCATGCTTGACCATTTGCTTGTGCTTGTGCTTGAAAGTTTTGAGCTTCTTGTTTAAAACGATTAATTTCCGCCTCTAACTGTCTTCCTTTTTCTTCACCTTTTGCTTTATACTTGGCATCAAGATCTTTTGTGGCTGTATATTCTTTCATTAAAACTGAAGTATCCACATAAGCTGTTTTTACTACTGCAACTTCTGCTGCTGGTTTATTGCAAGAAACAATTGAAATTGCAAGCGCAATAACTACTACTATTTTTTTCATTATTATTATTATTTTTAATTTTTAAGAATTGACAACAAAAATATAAAAAAATAAGTAGCATTGTTATAATGTTTGGAAAATGCTAGTACTATTTATTGTATAAAGATTTGTTATTGTAATTTCAGAATTGATAATTTGAACTGATTAAAACTGGCTTTATTAGCTTTCAATTAATAGCTGTTCTTAAAAAAGACAACATTAATTAGTTTTCATAACAAAAACGTTGCTTAAAAGCGCTTAAAATGATTTTAACTTGTTTTTTAGGATGTAAATGTGTGAAGAATACTCAAAATACTTCTTCGCTTTCCAATTGGATTGTAATCCAACGAAAAACGCTTTAACAAAATTCATTTTTCCTGATTTGTATTTTTCGGAAAGTAAGCTCACATAAAAAGAGTCAAATTTCATTGGAAGCACTTTTTCCAATTTCATTTCTTCTTTTTCGAAAAGTAATTTTATGGCCTTTTTCGAAAAATGCCAAAAATGGATTGGCACATCATAAGCCGCCCAAAATTTACCATAGTGTTTTGCATCGAAAGATTTGAAATTGGGAACGGCAATAATTAAGGTTCCCGTTGGTTTCAACAATCGTTTCAATTCTTTGATTTGTTTGTCTAAATTTGGAACGTGTTCTAAAACGTGCCACATCGAAATTATATCAAAAGAATGATTTTCTAATTCGCTTGTTTGTTCTACAAATGAAACTCCTTTGTTTTTTGCAATTGCTTTTGCTCTGTCGCTTGGCTCCACTCCTATTGTTTGCCACTCGTCATTTTTGGCTACTGACAAAAAATCTCCTGTTCCGGCTCCAATGTCCAAGATTTTTCCTTTTTGAGGTTGAAGAGAATTAATTAAATTGAGTTTTTTCTTTAATGCAATTCCTTTTATAAAATGATATAATTTTTCAAACAAAGAGCGTTTGTTATCGGTATGAGAAATATAATCTTCACTTTCGTAATACTTGCCTAGATTGTCTAAACTTGGTTGCGGATGTGTAATTAACATATCCAAAGTTTCGTCATAATACAAATCGAAAGTCTCTTTGGAAACAGAATAATCTTTTACAGTAAGAAAATGTTTTTTGTTTGAAATGTCCATATATAGTGATCAGTGGTCAGTTTTTTAGTAATCAGTTTAGCGACGATGCCAAAAGATTTATTTATAATTTTAATAATAGTTTCACGTGGAACAATTTTGTTTTAGTGGTCAGTGGTCAGTTTTTTAGTGTTCAGTCAGCAAGTTAGTTCTTAGCTGAACACTAAAAAACTGATCACTGAACACTTTTTTATCTTCCCATATAAATCAACAATACAGAAACATCACTTGGCGACACTCCGCTTATTCTTGATGCTTGCGAAATAGTCACAGGACGAATCTTGCTTAACTTCTGCCTGGCTTCAATTGACATTGATTTAATTTTGTTGTAATCAAAATTTTCAGGGATTTTTACGTCTTCTAGACGAGTGAGTTTATTGGCGTTATTTCGTTCCTTTTCAATATAGCCTGAATATTTCACCTGAATTTCGGCTTGTTCCAAAATTTCTTGATCCAAATTGTTTTCAGCAATATAAGTTGCTACTTTTTCGAATTTAATAATGTCTTCTAAATCGATTTGCGGTCGAGAAAACACTTTAAACATTTTATCACCTTGGGTAATTAAAGCCGTATCTTTTGATTCCAAAATCGGATTTGTTTCAGCTACCGTAACACTTGTTTCTTTGAAGAACGCAACCATTTTTTCGGATTCATTCAATTTGTGTTCCATTCTTCGCAAACGTGCTTCGGAGGCCAAACCAATTTCATAAGACATCGGCGTCAACCTGAAATCGGCATTGTCTTGACGCAATAAGGTTCTAAATTCTGCACGGGATGTAAACATTCTGTACGGCTCTTCGGTTCCTTTTGTAATTAAATCATCTATCAATACCCCAATATAAGCTTCGTCTCTTTTTAGAATAAGCGGCGCTTTATCCTGTACTTTTAGTGCAGCATTGATACCAGCCATCAATCCTTGCGAAGCGGCTTCTTCATATCCAGTTGTTCCATTAATTTGTCCGGCAAAATACAAACCTTCGATTAACTTCGTTTCTAAAGTATGCTTCAATTGTGTTGGTGGGAAATAATCATATTCGATAGCATAACCCGCACGGAAAAATTTCACATTTTCAAATCCAACTACGGAACGCAAAGCTTTAAATTGAATGTCCTCTGGAAGTGACGTAGAAAAACCATTTACATAAACTTCACAAGTATTCCAACCTTCAGGCTCAACAAACAATTGGTGTCTTTCTTTATCAGCAAAACGATTAATCTTATCTTCGATAGACGGACAATATCTTGGACCGAGTGATTGAATTCTACCGTTAAACATTGGCGAACGATCAAAACCCTCTCTCAAAATGTTGTGAACTTCAAGCGAAGTATAAGTCATGTGACAGGATCTCTGATGAGCCAATGGTTTGGTTAAATCAGAATAAGAAAATTTATCCGGTTTCGTATCCCCTTTTTCTTCATTCATTTTTGAATAATCCAAAGAACGCCCATCAACTCTTGGAGGTGTTCCTGTTTTCATTCTTCCTGATTGAAATCCTGCATTCACCAAATCTTCGGTAATTCCATAGGCTGCACTCTCGCCTGCTCTTCCTCCACCAAATTGTTTTTCTCCAATATGAATCAATCCATTAAGGAAAGTTCCATTAGTCAAAACAACTGATTTTGATTTTATTTCGATTCCAAGCGAAGTTCGGATTCCTATTATTTTGTCCTTATCGATTATCAAACCATTTACCATTTCTTGGTAAAAATCAAGATTTGGCGTTCCTTCAAGCATCAATCTCCATTCTTCGGAAAAACGCATTCGGTCACTTTGAACTCTCGGCGACCACATCGCAGGCCCTTTGGACTTGTTTAACATCTTGAATTGAATCGAAGTTTTGTCTGAAACAATTCCAGAATAACCACCAAGCGCATCTATCTCGCGAACAATTTGTCCTTTGGCGATTCCTCCCATTGCAGGATTACAAGACATTTGTGCAATGTTTTGCAAACTCATTGTAACCAGCAAAGTTTTCGAACCCAAATTGGCAGCAGCAGCAGCAGCTTCACAACCAGCGTGACCTGCACCTACTACAATTACATCATATTCTTCTAGAAACATTCTATTTTAGATTTTAGATTTTAGATTTTAGATTCTCACCAAAGCCTAAATAATTATTTTTATATACTTGTTCCACGTGAAACATAATTTTAGATTTCAGAATGTAGATTTTAGATTTGTCGCTAAGGATTTATAAAAATGGACTTGTGTTCCACGTGAAACAATTTGACTTAAAACAAACCAATCGCTTGCCACATTTACAAAATCTAAAATCAAAAATCTACATTCTAAAATCGCCTATTGTTCCACGTGAAACATAGCTAATTTTTCATCTTCTTTACTTCTCATCACAAGCTCGTCGGCTTCTGATTTATCATTATATCCGCAGTAATGTAAAACACCGTGAACTATAACACGCTTTATTTCGTCATCGAATGAAACATTAAAATCTTGTGCATTTTCTTTAACTCTATCTACAGAGATAAACATATCGCCGCTGATTTCGTTGCCAATTGTATAATCAAAACTGATAATATCCGTGTAATAATCGTGTTGCAAGTGCTCTTGATTTATCTGTAACAAATACTCGTCATCACAAAAAATATAATTAATTTCACCTTCTTTTTTGTTTTCAGATTTGATTACCTTAGAAATCCAGTTACTAATTATCTCTTCGTTATCTAGCGTAAAGTCGGTTTCGTAATTAAAGTCTATCATTTTTTATTGAAATATTCTTGAACTTTTTGATTAAAATTGGAGTGCAAAGGTAGGGATTGTCTATTTAATATTTCTATACTGTTCAAATAATCCAATAATGCCGAAGGCAAGGGTTTAGCTTGATTCGAAAACTCCTTTTTATTCGTTTCTGCTTGGCGTTTGTTTTCTTGTCCTTGTTGTTGAACTGCAGTGTTTAGTTTTAATAATTCTTGCTTCACATTCAATATTTTTTGAAGCGTTTCATTCTTAAACCCTTTATTCAATAATTGTTTTTCAATTTGCTTCATTTGCTCTAAAGCATTTTGTCCACTTACTCCAATCCCTTGTTTGTTCAATTCGTTTTGTAGTGCTTCACGCAATTGCTTTTGCTCTTTATAAATTTCCATTATTGCCTTTGCGTCTCCTTCTCCATCTTCCCCGTTTTCTCCTTCTGAACTTCCTCCTTGTGTTTTGCCCTTTCCATCCTTACCTTTATCTCCCTCTTTACCAGGTTTGCTTCCTTCACCAGGTTTGTCTCCTTCGCCGGGTTTTTGACCAGGTTTTGGACCTTTCTTCATTCCATCTTTCATCTTATTTACAAGACCTTCCTGTTTTTTGATAATATCAGGCAATTGCATTCCATCACCTTGACCAGGTTTTGGTTTACCAGCTCCTTCTCCCGACATAGACATTTGCATATTGTTAAGAATATCACTTAAAAAATCAGCAAGTTTATTTGCCGAAGAAACCGTGTATTGCTGATGCGAAACTCCTTTTGCAATTTGAGTATCTACCAAAATCTCTAATGATTTATCTAAATTATAATGAGCATTTCCAATTTCTTTGGTTATGTTTTCGCCAATTTTTGGATTACGCAAAGACATAGCAAAAAGGCTATCGTCAATATGCTTGAATTGCAATTTTAAATCTTGCTGATTTTTCAATGCTTTATTAAATGCTGGAGAACCTATTTTATATCCTTTGAATTTACCCATTAAATCTTCTTGTGAAAATGAAAAGGCCAAAAGGTTGTCTAGAACTTGACGCAACATTGCAATGTCTTCTTCGATTTGTTCCTTTTCACCACCATCCATTTCTTGTTCCATTTTCTGGGACATCTGTTTCATTTTCTTGGCTGCACTTCTTTGTTTTGGTTTGGCAGATGCTTTCTTGTCTTTCTGCAATTCGTCCGAAGCTTTTTTCAAATCTTCGTCAATACTTTTTTCTTGGTCTTGGTCATTTGGAATATCTAAAGGTTTTTTTAACTCCTTATTTTCTTTATTTAACTCCTGTAAATCTTCTTGAATTTTGTTGAATTCTTTGTTAATTTCATCTTGGTTTTCTTTAGTGTTTTCCTTTTCTTTGTTTGATAAATTTTCTTGTTTGTCTGAAAGTTTGTCCAATTTATCTTTTAGTTGTTCTGCTTTTTTCTGAACATAATACTTCTTAGTTAGCTCAACCAATTGTTCTAAACTCTTTGATTGATTTTTGGCAGTTTGTTTGAACTTATCCATTTTCTCCATCAAGTCTTCTTGCCTGATTTTGTCATTCAGTTCTTTTAGTTCGTCCAATAATTTTTTATTCTTTTCTAAATCCTGATCGACGTTTTCTAATCTCTTTTGCAATTCTTCCTTGAATTCGTCTTTTTTATCAGTTTTTGATTTGTCAAGGTTATCTTTCATTTTTTCGGCAAAGTCTTTCATCATTTTATCCTGCTGATTCTGACGTTTGATGAAATCATTAATCTTTTGCTGGTCTTTGAACTCCAAATTGTCTTTTTCCTTTCCAAATTTTTGCAACTTATCCATCTCGGAAATTTGCTTGTCCTGATTTTTTAATGACTTTTCTAAACCATTAATACTCTCATTTTGTTGTTGAAATTGTTGATCTTCTTTCTCATCATTTGTAGCAATGCGATTAGAGAAAACAGAGGACTTCGAGCTTTTGAAATTATGAATCGCATCGTTATCAAAAACCTCAAAATAGTATTCATAAGAAACTCCCTGTTCTACTGGAAGCGAACTAGGAAAAGCAAAAATAAACTGATCATATAAATTTGACTTTACAGCAATTGTTCCACGATTAACGATTTCAGGCTTGTTTTTTGGATAATAAACCACCTGAAGCTTTGATAATCCATAATCATCCGAAATTTGCCCTAAAACATAGTTTTTGTCGATTTTAAGGCTGTCTGGAGCATTGTTTACATTGATTGTCGGAAACTGATCTTTGATAACTGAAATTTGATAATTTAACTTCTCGTAATTCTTTACTTTAGCATTCGAAGTCAGAATTTGATATTCTGTATTTTGAGAAATTTGTTTCGATAAAGTAAAACCGTTTTCAGACTTGGCAAAAGAAAAACTAGATGTCAAATCTTTCCAAAGTATACTCTGCGTTGCCATAGTATTGATTCTCCAAGTAACCCAAGTACCTTCTGGAAGAATAGTGTTTCCATTTCCTTTGATGATTTCTTGCTTTTTCTTTAGATAAGAAGGAAAATTCAAATGCATTTCAAAATTAGAAATTGAAGGAACGGTCACTACATTCAATTCGTAATCAGAAGAAGAAACTGCATTAGCCTCCACGTGGAACAAAATATTTGATGTTGGTTTTTCAATTCTATACTGAAATTCACCACCTTTGGTAGATTCCATAAAATAACTTTCATCACCAATAAAAATCATTGCATTTTCAGGAACTATTTTTCCTTTGGTTTTGATACGAATGATAAAATCTTTGTTTTGTTCGGTTTGCAAATTGTTATTCAATAACATAAACTCAAATGGTGCTTGTGGCAAAAATTGATCTTGAAAATGCACGACCCTATTCAAACTTTGAGTAATAATTTTGCTGTTTCCCGAAACATAAAAGAACCCAAATAACAAAATCGGCAATATCGCCAAAGGCAAATATTTTCGATTCGTATTAAAATTAATGGCATTTCCAAAAGGTATCGGCTGTAGTGAATTCGCTTTTTGTTCAATCGAAGCCAACAACAATTCCGATTTATTCTGATGTAAATCAAAATCTGACAATTGAAGAAAATTCGTTAGTTTGTCATTTACTTCCGTAAAATGATTCCCAATAATAGCGGATGCTTCTTTGTAATCTATACCTTTTTGGAGTTTGAATAATTTAAAAATGGGAAACAAAATAAATCGGAACAGAAGAAAAATCTCAACACAAATGAAAGTCCAAAACAAAAGTGTTCTTCCCATTGGCTTGAGCCAAAGAAAATATTCCACGAAAAGCGTGAACAAGAAATACAACAATCCCAAACCGATGAAGAATATTATTCCCCGAATCAGTTCGTTAGTGTAAAACTTTTTGATAAAAAGTTCTAGCTTTTGATAAATGAAATTTGACTGTTCCAAAATTATTCGTTGATTTTATAACCGCTAAAAGTAACCATTTTTCAATTCTATTAATGTTAAAAATAATATAATCGAAAAAAAGCTTATTTTTACGATAACTAATTTTTTAAAAAAATGGAAAAACTAATCGAATTATTAAAAAAGTATAAATCATTAAATGTTATTCCGTCATTGGAAGAAGAGCAAGCACAATTATTTGAATATGTTTATACCACAAACAGATTAGAAGGCAACCAATTATCGCTTTTACAAACTACTGAATTATTCAAAAGCGACACCATTTCAGGAAATAACATAAGAAATTCCGATATTTTAGAACAAAAAGGAATGTATCGCGCTTTGAAAAGAATGCTTTTGGCAGTAAAAAACAAAGAAGAATTATCGATAAAATTAATTTTAGAATTGAATTGGTTGAGTATTGGAAGCCTTTGGAATGAAGATTATTATAGCAATGCTAAAGAAAAAGGACAACTGCAAAATCAATTCAAAGTTAGCCAAAACGTGATTTCCATAAAACAAAATGGTGTCGAAAAAGAAAAGATAATGCCTTTGAGTTCTCCAGAAGATGTTCAGAAAAATATGGAAAGCTTAATTGAAAATGTCAATAAAAGTAAGGCTTCAATTTTAGACAAAGCAGTTTTCTTGTCTCAAGAAATATGGATTCACCAACCTTTTGTAGATGGAAATAAACGAACAGGACGACTTTTAATCAACTTCCTTCTGATGAAAGAAGGTTATCCATTATTCTCTTACGACACCGAAAATCTGAATTACAATAGTTTACTCGTGGAACAATATTATGATTCAAAACCTGATTTAGTGAAAAACTATATTATGGAAACCCTTTCCAAAAAAATGAATGATGACATTGAAACCTTTTCAAAAATTAAAAAAGATTTTAAAGGATTTAGATTGATGTTGTAAAGTATTCTCTAAAAACTTCCGACTTCTAACTTCTGACTTCTAACTTCTATTTATCTTTGCACCACACTTCGATAAGCTCAGTGTAAATTTGAATTAATTTTAATAACAAAAAATGTCAAAACAAGTTAGAGTGCGTTTTGCACCAAGTCCAACGGGACCTTTACATATTGGCGGCGTGCGTACTGCCCTATTCAATTATTTATTTGCCAAAAAAAACAAAGGCGTTTTCTTTCTTCGAATTGAAGACACCGATCAAAATCGTTTTGTTCCGGGTGCCGAAGAATATATTATGGAAGCCTTGGAATGGTTGGGAATTGCTCCAGATGAAACTATTGGGAAAAATGAAAAATTTGGTCCATACAAACAGTCCGAAAGGAAACATTTGTACAAGCAATATGCTGATGAATTAATCCATTCTGGAAACGCCTATTACGCTTTTGATACTGCCGAAACTCTAGATTTTCTCAGAAAACAACACGAAGAACAAGGAAAAACTTTTATTTACAATTGGCATAATCGCGAAAAACTAGACACTTCATTAGTAATTTCGACTGAAGAAACTGCTAAAAGAATTGCAACTGGCGAAGATTATGTAATCCGTTTTAAAACTCCAATTGACGAAACTTTGTATTTGAAAGACATTATTCGTGGCGATGTGAAATTTGAAACTAATCTTTTAGACGACAAAGTTTTGTTCAAAAGTGACGGAATGCCAACCTATCATTTGGCAAATATTGTTGATGATCATTTAATGGAAACTTCTCACGTAATTCGTGGTGAAGAATGGTTGCCATCAATGCCGTTACATGTTTTGTTGTACAGAGCATTTGGTTGGGAAGCTCCAGAATTTGCACATTTACCTTTGATTATGAAACCTGTTGGAAATGGTAAATTATCCAAACGTGATGGCGATAAATTAGGATTTCCAGTATTTCCATTAGATTGGAAAACTGCTGAAGGCATTTCTTCTGGTTATAGAGAAAAAGGTTTTTTTCCAGAAGCTGTTATTAACTTTCTAGCTTTATTGGGTTGGAATGACGGAACCGAACAAGAATTATTTTCATTGGAAGAATTAGTTCAAAAATTCGATTTGAGTAGAGTTCACAAAGCGGGAGCCAAATTTGATCCAGAAAAAAACAAATGGTTCAACCATCAATATTTAATAAAACAAAATGATGCTGATTTAGCCAAAAGCTTCGCTCCTATTATCGCTGAAAAAGGAGATTCCTACGGAATGACAAATGATGAAAAATTGGAAAAAATAGTTTCTCTAATAAAAGAACGCGCGAATTTCGTTTCAGAATTTTGGGAGTTGAGCGATTTCTTTTTTGTGGCTCCAACATCTTATGATGAAAAAGCATCCAAAAACTGGAAAACGGAAACGCCAGCCTTAATGCAAGAATTGATTTCAGTTCTTAGCGAAATAGCTGATTTTACATCTGTAAATATCGAAACCATCGTAAAAGAATGGATGACTTCAACTGAAATTGGAATGGGAAAAGTAATGCAGCCGTTTCGTTTGAGTTTGGTTGGTGCGTTGAAAGGCCCACATTTATTCGACATCGTGGAACTTATTGGAAAAGAAGAAACCATTAATAGAATTGAGAAAGCAATAGCTACTTTATAGTTGATTAACTTTACCAAAACTCGAAAACTATAATAATTTCATAAATTAATTTTGAAAAAATTTTAAATCTAAAAATCATTAGTAATTTAACACTGATTTTTAACCTAAATTATAGTACTATGAATCCAATCTTAATTATTATTGTAGTTTTCGGACTATTTATTTTTCTTTCCTCCTTTTTTACCGTCAAACAACAAACCGCAGTTATCATTGAGCGTTTTGGTAAGTTTTTAAGCATCAGACAGTCTGGATTGCAACTCAAAATTCCTTTGATTGATAGGATTGCAGGTCGTGTCAATCTTAAAATCCAACAATTAGACGTTATTATTGAAACCAAAACCAAAGACAACGTATTTGTAAAACTAAAAGTATCGGTACAGTTTATGGTGGTAAAAGAAACCGTTTATGATGCTTTCTACAAACTGGAATATCCACACGATCAAATCACTTCTTATGTGTTTGACGTAGTTCGTGCCGAAGTTCCAAAACTAAAATTGGACGATGTTTTCGAAAGAAAAGACGATATCGCTGTTGCTGTAAAAAGAGAGTTGAACGAAGCGATGACTACTTATGGTTACACGATTATCAACACATTGGTTACCGATATTGATCCTGATATTCAAGTAAAAAATGCGATGAACAGAATTAATGCTGCCGATAGAGAAAAAACTGTAGCTGAATTTGAAGCAGAAGCCTCAAGAATTAGAATTGTTGCCAAAGCTCAAGCTGAAGCAGAAAGTAAAAAATTGCAAGGTCAAGGAATCGCAGATCAAAGACGTGAAATTGCTCGCGGATTGGTAGAAAGTGTGGATGTTTTGAACAAAGTAGGAATCAATTCGCAAGAAGCATCAGCATTGATTGTGGTGACACAGCATTATGATACCTTGCAAGCTATAGGCGCCGATGCTAATTCTAATTTGATATTATTGCCTAATTCTCCGCAAGCCGGAAGTGATATGTTGAACAATATGGTAGCTTCGTTTTCGGCTTCGAACCAGGTGGGCGAAATGATGAAAAAAACCAAACGAATAAAAACCGCAGCTCATCCTACAGATTATGTAGAACCTGAGGAACCTGAAACCGAGGTTTAGTTATATAAAAAAAGAGGCTTAATCGCCTCTTTTTCTTTTTGTTATCCAATTAATAAGAATCGGAATGGCTATGTTAAGCAAAACACCCGGAAAATTTGCTAAAATCGATTTATAATCTCCCAAAAAACTCTTTATTAAATTTTGGGGTAACAAACTTTCTTTTGCTTTTTCAACATTTGAAACGATTCGTTTGAGATTGAGTTCTCTTTCCAATTTCAAGATTTCTAATTCCAACTGAATTTCAGCGTAGGACGAATATTTTTTAGTTTCCATACTTTAGTCGTTAAAAAAGATTTCTGAAAATTTCTCTAATATCGGTCCTTCAACGATTTTGTCTTTAACTAAAAATAAAAGTCCAGTAAAAACTAAATAAATTCCACCAACAATTAAAAATCCCAAAGCATAATTATCCAAGGCTTTCCCGATGGCGAAAGCTCCTGCAATAGAACAAAACAACAATACCATCGTCAATGACATTGCAATCAATGCAAATTTCAACATCATCGTAGTCGATTTCATCGCTACTTTAAAACCCCATAGTTTGTAATAAGCTACGCTGTTTTCAATATAGGATTGCGCTTGTTTTTGAATGTCTTCGGTATGTTCTTTTAGTTCTTCAAAAGCCATAAAAAATTATTTAGAAAATTTAATTTTCGTGATTGGCCATTGGTTTTTTTTGAAATTTGGCATTTTGTTCTTTCAAATCGGCCAACTTAGTTTCTAAAAAAGAAATAACGTCTTCGGTTTTATAACTCACATCAGAAACCATTTCTTCGTAGGTTTCTTCTAAATCGTGTTTGGATCCTTCAAACTTTTTTCTCAATTGATGCGTTACATCTTCAAACTTATGTTTTAAATTGTCTTTTGCATCATCAAAATCCTCTTTAATTTTTTCTCTGGTTTTTGAACCCTTATCCGGAGCAAATAAAATTCCTACTCCTGCTCCTATCGCTGCACCTAATAAAAGTGCCAATGCTGAATTTGTGTTATTTGACATCGTTTTTAGAATTAAATTAATAATACCTAAAATTACAACCTTTATCAACACTGCTATGTTAATAAGGCGTTAAAGTGTTTTAAATTTGAATCAAAACTCAAATTAGTAGTCTTGATTTTAAAATTTTTTAGTAACAATAGACAAGGTTGAAAAATCTGAAAAAAGGTCTTAAAATCAATCTATGACAGCCGTTTTTGATTGTTAAAATTGATACTGATTTCTAAATATCCGTAATGACATCAAATCCCTCGTAACTACCAACTATAACTAAACCAATAATTTTTTTGGCTAATTCTTTTCGTTTAATTTTTCCTGAAATTTGATTGAGAGTGGAACCCGAACCAACTGCATCATCAATGAGTAAGAGATTCTGAAACGACACGTTTCCTTTGATAATAAAAGTGTTTTCGGCGTTGTTAATGCGTTCTTCCAATTTGTTTAATGATTTTTGAGGAACAGGAATAATACCACCTGTTTTGATAATTTCGATAACCGGCAAATTAATTTTCAAACCGTTGGCCAAAAATTTCATCAACTGTGTTTCTCTCTTAATCGTTGCTGGCACAAATGCTACAGCATCAATGCTATATTCTGCAATAATAACATCTATTTTTTGTTTGATTTCCTGAATTAAAATCTTCATCAACATTTTATTTTGACCCTGTTTGGCATAGTGCAAAATGGTGCCCAATCGGGTTTTTCCAAAACGTTCAATAGCATAAAAATCAAGATATAACAACTCATCCATAAAGATAGTATCGTAACCTTTAGTGTTTCTCAATTTGTCAAGACCCGATATCAAACCATTAGTATCAAAATAATTATTATATTTTTGTTTGGTTACAATAAATTCATCGATGGTTTTTTCTAAAGGTAACTTTCGCTTTTGACACCAATTCTCAAAAGCAGCTACTCCATCAAGCAGCTGACCTACTTCAGTAATCAAAATAAAATTCTGAGTCAGAAATAGTTCTTTATCTTTAGAGATAATTGCTTTTGGAATATTCGAAAGAATTTGAACTTCTTTTTTCCGATAAATTGTTTTTGGAGGAAGCCCAATTTTTTCAATTGCATTATTCTCTACTAATTGATTTAATATCTTATGAACATATTGTTTTGATACGCTCAAATAAGAAACAATTTCAACAACACTTAATTCTTTTCTTTCCTCGAAAAGAATTTCTATTTTATTTTTAAAATTCATAACAGATAGTTGTTTGTTTACTGTAAACAGTAAATAGTAAACAAATATATAAAAATTAATCAACAGTTTACTATAAACAGTAAATAGTAAACTAAATTCGATAAAGGAGCGGTGTTTTTTACCAAAAACTAAATAGGAGCTCTATAGCGGCATCATTTTTAATAAACGTAAAAACACTTTAATTCCTATTTTTTATCGCTTAAAATCAATTTATGAGAGCCGTTTTTGATTGTTAAAATTGATGTAATTTACAATATCAATCACAAAAATAAATGATAAGAAAAAGCGCTCCTAAAAGCGCTTTTAATAGTTTTTATTTATTTAAAACTTGTTCGATAAATTCCGATTCTCTTTCGGTTGTACTTTTTGGAGGATTGGATTTTAATTTCAAAATTTCTTCTTTGAAAGAATTTACAAAATCTGAATCGAAATCTAAATTCAGTAAATTCAAAAGTGCTCGCGAACGAACAAATGTAGATTCACTTCGCAAAGACATCAAATACAATTTGGTTAAATCTTCTTTATCAAAATCAGCAAATTTCAAGCTGGAATATTTCAAAATAAATTGGGCAAACAACAAAGATGTTTTATTGTTATTGATATTCTTTTTCAAAGAATTTTGCAATAAACTATAATTAGCAATTCCAGCCAAGGTCTCGCCAATCGCTTTTCTAATTGCAATGCGTTCTTCTCTAGTTTCAACTTTAAAATATTTATTGATTTCTTTCAACCCATTATTAATGCTGTTTTCCTCTTTCTTTCCTTTTTCTTCCCAAGCATCTTTGAGTCCAACGGTTTTGTTAAACACTAATTTAGATGAAGTAGAATCCTTATCCACATTGAAATATCCAACACGTTGGAACTGGAATTTATCTCCAGATTTAGCTGTTGAAAGACTTGGTTCTACAAATCCTTTTACGATTTGTAAGGCATTAGCATTCATAAAATCAAGGAAGTTTTTCTCCTTATGACTGTCGGGTGCTTCGTCTATAAAAAGACGGTCATACAAACGAACTTCAGCTTCAACAACGTGTTTTATAGAAACCCAATGCAAAGTTCCGGCCACTTTTCTTTTTGATGCTTCAGTACCACTTCCGCTTAAAGAATCGGTATCATACGTAACGTGAATTTCAGTAATATTTCCCGCTGAATCTTTTACAACACTTTCTCCTTTAATGATATACGCATTTTTCAAACGAACTTCATTTCCTAAGGACAAACGGAAAAATTTGGCTGGAGCCACTTCCAAAAAGTCCTCTCTTTCGATGTATAATTCTCTTGAAAAAGGCACTTTTCTGAAACCTGCTGCTTCGTCTTCCTGATTGTTTTCGGCATCCAAAAGTTCTTCTTTTCCTTCAGGATAATTGGTAATAATGACTTTTATCGGATCTAAAACCGCCATAACTCTTGGCGCAGCTTTGTTTAAATCTTCACGCAAACAAAATTCCAAAAGCGAAACATCGATGATATTTTCTCTTTTGGCAACGCCAATAACATCACAAAATTTCCGAATCGAAGCTGGTGTATAACCTCTTCTTCTCAATCCTGAAATCGTTGGCATTCTTGGATCATCCCAGCCATTTACTACATTTTCCTGAACCAATTGCAATAGTTTTCGCTTGCTCATTACAGTATAATTCAAGTTCAAACGAGCGAATTCATATTGGTTGGGTCTAACTAAAGTATCATCGTAAATTTGGTCTAAAAACCAATTGTATAATTCCCTGTGCATCACAAATTCCAAAGTACAAATCGAGTGCGAAATTTGCTCGATATAATCACTTTCGCCGTGAGCATAATCATACATTGGATAAATTTTCCAATCATCGCCGGTTCGGTGATGATGACGATGTAAAACTCTATACATCAAAGGATCACGCATCAACATATTGGTCGAAGCCATATCAATTTTGGCACGCAAAACGTGACTTCCTTCGGGAAAATCGCCGTTTTTCATACCTTCAAATAAAGTCAAATTTTCTTCAACCGAACGATTTCTGTACGGACCATCAACACCTGGTTGCGTTGGTGTACCTTTTTGAGCCGCCATATCTTCAGAAGATTGACTGTCAATGTATGCTTTTCCTTTTTTAATCATCAAAATAGCCCAGTCGTACAACTGCTGAAAATAATCAGAAGCATAACGTTCTTCAGCCCAATTGAAGCCCAACCAAAGTAAATCTTCTTTGATAGCATCAACATATTCTTGCTCTTCTTTGGCTGGATTGGTGTCATCAAAACGCAAATTGACTGGCGCATTGTACTTTAGACCCAAACCAAAATTCAAACAAATGGATTTGGCGTGGCCAATATGTAAATACCCATTAGGTTCAGGTGGAAAACGGAAACGTAATTTATCCTGAGGAAAACCGCTTGCTAAGCTATCTTCGATGATTTGTTCTATAAAATGAAGTGATTTCTCTTCGGTTGACATAATTTTGTTTAATTTTAGCAAAGATAAAAATTTAGATGATAGATAATAGACTTGTGGATAATAGACTTTCAATTAAATTTATTACTAATTTTGTATAAAAATTAAAGTTATGAGACAATTAACTGTTACAATTCCAGATGAATATTACGACGACTTGATTAATTTTTTAAAGCCAATTCCAGAAACTAGTATCGATAACAGGGAAGAGGAATATAATAAAAAAATTCAAGAAATGGTTTTAGAACGTGTAAAAAATTCAAAACCAGAAGATTATGTTGATGCCAGAGAATCTGTACAAAGATTAAAACTCAAATATGGCTTTTAAAGTACAACAACAAATTCGTGCAGAATTAGAGCTTGACGAAATTATTTATTATTATGAAAATATTCAAGTTGGTTTGGGAAATAGATTTTTAATTGACTATGAAAATCTAATTGATACATTAGAAACATATCCTTTTTTTGAGCAAAAATATAATATTATAAGAAAATTGCCATTTAAAAAATTTCCGTACACAATTCACTTTCAAATAGATGAATATGAAAATATAGTCTATATTGAATCTATCTCTTGTGATTATCAAAATCCTTCCAATACAAGAATAAAACTCTAAATAATATATTATGCGACAATTAACCGTTACAATTCCAGATAATTTTTACGAAACTTTTATTAGTTTTTTCAAGCATATTCCAGACGTTTCCATAGCCGAAAACGCAACGAATGAAGTTCCGTTATGGCAACAAGAAATGGTTTTAGAACGTATGAAAAACGCAAAACCAGAAGATTATAGAAGTTGGGAGGATGTGAAGAAAGATTTGGATAAAAAATGGAACTTCAATGGATAAATATGCTGTTGAAATGCTTTTTTGGGCTGAACAAGATTTGAATGAAATAGCAATTTATTATAAAAATTTATCTAATGAATTAGGTGATAAATTTTATAATGAAGTCAGAAATGTAATTGAATCTTTAAAGGTAAATCCTTTTTATCAAACTGATTTCTTTGATATAAGAAAAATTCCAGTACAAAAATTTCCTTATAAAGTCTTTTTTAAAGTTGATGAAGAAAATAAAATTGTTTACATCGAAGCAATAATCAGCGACCATTTATTGCCTTTTTCAACTAAAATTAAATAAAAATGGGAATTATAAAACTAAAAAACATCCGTACTTACTCGTATCACGGTTGTTTAATCGAAGAAGGAAAAATTGGTTCAGATTATTCAGTTGACTTGGAAGTGAAAACCGATTTACGCAAATCATCTCTTTCCGATAAACTAGAAGATACGGTAGATTATGTACTTTTGAATCGCATTGTCGAGGAAGAAATGGCAATAAGATCGAATCTTTTGGAACAGGTCGCACACCGAATTATTAAAAGAATTTTCGATGAAGTTGCTGCTATTTCCAGAATTACATTAGCAGTTTCTAAACTCAATCCTCCTATTGGCGGTGATGTTGAAGCAGTTACGATAGAAATGGAAGAATACAGAAATTAAGCTAATTATGAATTTTTAAATCTTTGTAATTATTGCTTTCCTTTTTTAACTTTTTTAGTATATTTGCACACCAATAAATAATTGGCGTCGTGGCCGAGCGGCTAGGCTGGGCTCTGCAAAAGCTCCTACTCCGGTTCGAATCCGGACGATGCCTCTAAACCTTCAAGGAAACTTGAGGGTTTTTTGGTTTGTAAGCTCAAAGTAATGAGACTTTGCGCAGCGGGGGTTATTTTATATTTCTAAAAATTAATGGTAATTCAAATTTCATGTCTTCAATTGAAGTAGAAGAATTCACTCTTTTAAAAAAGCCTATGTGAACAAGATACTCGCAAAAATGATATATTTCCAAATCTTCTTTTATATTTAATAGACCTTTTAACTCTTTCGCTCGAAAAGAGTATCTATATCCAATTTTCTCCTTAAAAAGCATTACCTTATCTTCTAATTCAGGGTTTAATTTTGCGAAGTTCAAGTAAATATCTTCTTTGAATTCAGCATATGCTTTTATAAAGAATCCTTTTTTGAATAACTCAAAACATTGGTGTTCAGATTTCAATAATGGTGTTTGGTCAGAGTTTTCTATGTAGTAATTTTTAGCCACTGAAATTACTTTATCTAGAAATATTAGAATTAGTCTAGGAATTGAATTTCCTGTACCTAAATTGAAATTTTCAGATAGATAATCAAAAATATTCATTTCAATTATTTTACCTTCTTCGTTTTTATAATCAACATATTTAGGAAAAACAGAAAGTATAATTTGTTTATTTAGATTGTCGTTTAGATTTGTTTTCCTAGGGAATTTTTGAGCATAGTGAGAAGGGCTTAATTTTTTTAAAAGTTTTCTGTATTTTCTAACAAAAAATGACGGTCTTACAAAATCATCTGTATCAATTGAAGTGTCAATTTCTAGAGTTTCATTGTCAACTGATAGAACTAAATTGTTTAGGTTGAATATTTTGAGATAATTTGCATAGATTCTTTTTGCAATGAATTCTCTAATTTTTTCTGGATTCCATTTTAGATCAACTTTTTTAGAAATCACTTTATCATAACCAATCCCCTCAAAGTTTAGTTGTTTAAATAAATCATCTCTTAAAAATATTTTTAATTCAATATTTGAAAATCTGCCATATTCTCTTTCAACTGCAATTAATGCTTCCAACATTTCAAGTTGAGTTTTTTGGTCAGATTTACTTACAAACTCATCTAATCTGTCAATAATTATAATAATGTTTAATTCATTTTCTATCAAGAATAAGTTGATTTCATTTTTAAAATGATCAAGATCTATTTCGAGTTTTTCTAAGGAATCGACTTTAGAATCTTTTTCAGTGATTACTGGTTCGTTAGTAATGTATAAATCAGGTAATATTGTTGTTGGTGTGTCATATAGTTTAATTCCAAAAGTTGTTTTTGACTTTATCAAATTTTCAATTTGTGATGTATTAAAAAATTTATTACACAAATTAACAGCTTTTCTAATTTCATTGGTTAATGAAATATCAGACCTTTCAATTTTTGAAACTATTTTTTGAAAAAAAAATAATTCCCAAACAACTTGGTATTTAAAAGAAGTGTCATCATCTTTAGAATCAATAGTACTTAAAATTTTACTTTTAATATTTTTATATTGGAAATTATCTTCAACAGAAATAATTATGTTCTTGTAACCATTATTTTGGTTAAACTTTAATTTGTTGTCTTTTATTAATCTGAATAGTGCAGTTTTGCCAGTTCCTTTTTCTCCTAAAACAATATTTTTATTACCGTTTAAAAATTCAATTACGGAAGCTGTTTTACATACACTATCAAAAAGTAATCTATCATCATTTGCTTCAATATCACCAAAATTAATTTTTTGTAATTGATTTATTGTTAATTCTTTAGGTAAATTTTCTATCATAAATTACTTTTTACATACGATTTTTAATATCATGACTGTAACTTGTTTGTAATCACAACAAACCTTCGCGTACACACCCAAAATTGGGTAGATAAGCGAAGGTTTGTTAAGCTTTATTTATTCATTTATTTTGTTGAATAACGGTAAATCCCACCAAATTTCAACAACAACCACGCCATTGGGTGCAAAAACGCCATGATTAAAAACCACATGCCGTAGCCTTGTCCTTGCACCGCATTTAATATTGGATCCAGCACTACATGAAAAGCAGCGTCTAAAAATCCAGAAGGTTTGTCTGAGGGTCCTGTAACCATTGAGGCAACAATCATATTCATCACAATACCGCCCAATGTGCTTCCAGCTGCCACCACACTAAACACAGTTCCTAACGAATGTTTAGGCACAATATCAACTATTAACGAACTGATATTGATTAACCAAGCTAAAGCGGCAATTACGGTAAATACGGTTAAAGTTAGTGACGCATTCAAGCCTGTTGCAGAGGCAATGAACGGCGACAATGGCATCATGATAGCACAAAACAACATCACCCACATTCTACTTGCTACAGGTAAAACACCTCTTTTTACAATTTTGCCCGAGATAATTCCGCCTAATAAACTTCCAACACCAGCTGCTGCATAAATAACCCAAGTAATTTTTAGATCGTCTTGCGACAAACCGCGATCAGAACTTAAATATTTTGGAAACCAAAATTGGTAAAAATACCAAACAGGATCTGTAATTAAACGAGCTAATAATAACAACCAAGTTCCTCTAAAAGAAAGTACTTGTTTCCAAGACCATGGATCTACTTTTTCTGTGCTTGTACCTTCTTCCGTAGTTGAGGCGGTTTGCAACATGGTCAATTCTTCGGCGGTGATTAACTTACTTTGTTCTGGTCGTCTGTAAACCATCATCCAAGGGATAAGCCAAACTAAACCTGCTAAACCTGTCAATATAAATGCTACTCTCCAACCTGTTCCTTGTCCCAACCAATCTGCCACGTTAGGCATTGTTGCTGCATAGTCATAAGTGGCTAACGGAATTACAATATAGGGCGCAACTGTAGCTCCAATCGTAGCTCCCATGGTGTATAAACCGATGGCTAAAGCTCTTTCTTTTGCTGGAAACCACTCGGAAACCGCCTTGGAGGCTGCGGGCCAAATTCCTGCTTCGCCTAAACCTAATCCGAATCTGTAAAAACTTAAAGAAGTCACCCCTCTTGAAGCAGCAGTAAGCATATTGAAAATAGACCACCATGCGACGAAGAAAAATAAACTGGCACGTGTTCCAACTTTGTCGGCAACTCTACCCGAGATAAGATAAGCAATAGTATAAGCAATCAAAAATATATTAATGACATTGGCATAGGCTTGATCGTCCATGTCTAAATCTGCTTGTATTGTTGGAGCTAGAGCCGACAGGGTTTGCCTATCTATGTAATTTAAAACTGCTGCAAAAAATAATAATACAATAATCCACCAGCGCATCCCTTTTAATTTCATGTTTAATTTTATTAAGTGGTTAGTAATAGTTTGGTTTTTATAATCCAAAACACCTATTTTAAAGGCGGTTTTGGTATCAGAGTTTCAAAGATAATAATTTAATTGAGCTAGAGAAAAATAATTGAAAATTGTGGCGAGAATGTTTTATTAAAAAACATTAAGTTATTAAAAGTCTCCTGTTTGGAGGCTTGGCCAAAGACGATAGTAAGATATAGTCTATTTTTGTTTGGCTTTCATAATGCCATTTTTAAAACGATAACTGGCTGTTTGATAGTTAGCAATAGTAGTGTATTTTAAAGCCTGGTTTTGACTTTTTAAAACTTTCATTGTTTTCGTTTTACCATTCCAAGAATATTGATTGCATTGTTTTTTATCATTAATTTCGGTAAAAATAGTATCTTGTAAAAGTCCGATAGTTCTATAATTTCCTAGCAAAGCACGCTCTTCTCTTGGTTGAATTAATCGGATATCTTTTCCATATAATGATGTGGTATAATTCCAGTTTAAGTAACCAAAAACAGTTGGCATAATATCAATTTGAGATACGAGTTTGTTAACTTTTTCAGGAGCATTTTCAGAGTTAAAAATCATAGCAGGAATATGATGTTTATCTATATTTACCTCCCATTTTCCTGCACTATTTGCACAATGATCGGCAACAAAAATAAAAACCGTGTTTTTAAACCAAGGCTTATTTTTAGCGGCTTTAATAAATTTTCCAATCGCATAATCTGTGTATTTTATAACAGATTCTCTTGTTCCTTGAGGCATATCTATGGCATTCAAAGGAAAAGAATAGGGTTTGTGATTGGAAGTGGTCATAATAAAATTGAAAAAAGGCTTGCCAGATGTATAATTTGCATCCGCAATTTTCAAGGTCTTTTTATAAATGTCTTCATCACAAATTCCCCAAGCGTTTTCGAAAGTAACTTCGTTATCCTCAATATTAATTCGCTTAGTTATAATATTTTCATTCAAAGGATTCCCTCTGTTTCTATCTACAATATTAAACCCTTGTCCACCAAAAAAAGTATTCATATTATCAAAATAACCATCGCCTCCATAAATAAAATTTGGATTGTATTTTTTTTGTTTTAATACCGTTGCAATAGAATATAAATTTGAATTATCTGGACGACGAACTATACTGTTTCCTGGAGTTGGAGGAACGGATAATGTCAAAGCTTCCATGCCTCGAATTGTTCTAGTTCCTGTTGCATATAAATTTGTAAAAAAAATGCTTTTGTTTGCAATCTCATCCAAATTTGGCGTTAGGTGTTCTTTATTACCAAAAGCCCCCATAAAATCGGCACTAAAACTTTCTATACAAACTAAAATAATATTAGGATGTATTTCTATTCCAGAATTTATAACATTTCGGTTAAGGTTTTCAGTTTCATTCGATAAATAGGTTTGGTTTTTTTGCTTTATATCTTTTTTAATTATTGCAAATGCTTCTTGGTTCGGTAGTTTTTGATAAAAGGATTCAAAATCTAATTCGTTAGAACGATAAGCTGCAAAAAAGGAATAAACTCCATTTTTAGAAAGTTCATTTACATATAAATTACTAGAACTTTCCGCAAGTTTATTTGTTATAAATTGAGTGTAAATTAGGCTTATTAATGCTAATACAGAAAAAAAAACTACTCTTTTGTTAAAAGATAATTTATTTGAAAATACTATTTTAAATTTTTTCGACTTCGAAAAATAAAGAAAAAATAAACCTGTGATTAATAAAAGTGAAATAATTAGAATGGGCATCGGATACGATTGATTGATATTCTCAAACACTTCATAGGTGTAAATTAAATAATCGACGGCTATAAAATTGAATCGTGTATTAAACTCTTCCCAAAAAGGGAATTCTGCCAAAAATGAAAATACAGTTACAAAAAAGGTGAAAAATAAAATACTATAAGTAAAAATTTTATCCGAAATTCTTCCAATTATATTTGTGGGGCAAACTAATAAATAGAATCCATAAAATAAACTGAAATAAACAGAGGTTCCTAAGTCAAAAACAAAACCAAGTCCATAAATTTTAAATAGATTAAAAAATGAAAAATCTATTGAATGGAAGGATTTAAAAAACAAAATATTCCTGATAATAAAACCAATTAAACAATAAATAATAATATAATTAAATAGTATTAAATAGCGATTAGAAATAATTTTTTTCATTCGAATAATGTGTAAATTGTTTATAACAAAAGTACTTTCGATTGAATTTAAAAAGGAAAAAAAAAGGTCTATCCTAATTAGATTAGACTTTTTAAATGATAAAAAACTTTTATGTATTTAGTTTTTTATATTCAGTAGGTGAAATTCCTTTAATTTTTTTGAAATTGGCATTAAAAGTCGCTTTATTTTTGAAACCTACTGAAGCTGCAATTCCTAAAATAGAATAGTGATTGTTTTCTGGATTTGAATATAATTCTATAAACTCTTCTACCCTAAATTCATTTACAAAATCCTGAAAATTTGTGTGTAGATAACTATTTAATATTTCAGAAATATAATGTTTCGGTATTCCTACCAATTCGCTAAAACTTTGTAATGAGAGATTTTCATCTGTATAAATTTTATCATTTTTCATAATATTAATAATTCTTATTTTAAACCCTTCAATATCATTGCTGTTTAAAGAAGAATTTTTATATTTAGAATTATCTAATGGTTTTTCGAAAAAAGTTTGATTTAAAGCAAATAAATAAGTTAAATAATAAAATAACACTGATATTTCAAATATTAATAAATTGTCTAAAAGAAGACTATGGGGTAAGTTAAAAAAATATTCTTTTAAGTCTAAAAAATAAGTCAATAAAACAGAGATAATTAAGATATAAAACGGAAGTTTAACTTTATTATCTAAAACCAAATTTTTCAAGTAAAATAATGATAAAACTAGATAAGATATAAAAATTAATGATAAAAAATGTTCAAAAAATTCTATTTTTATTGATTCTTTAAATTGTATTTCTGATACTTCAATAAAGACATAAATTAAAGAAGGTAAAAAAAAAAGTGTGTTATTGATTTTTAATTTTACACGCTTATTAAAGTGTTTCAAGAACAAAAAAAGTACTGTTATGAATAATGTTTTATCAACAAAAAAGAAATCATATTTAGATAATAAAAGACTGTTGTTGTCATCTCCTATGATATAAAAAATTAATGATATTAATAAAACAGAAAAATATATGTAATTATATTTATGATACTTGTTTTTGTTCTTAAATAGAAATATGAGCAAAAAAACACCTTGTAAAAAAGCAATAATTTGAATAGTATGTAGCATTTTTTACTTTTTGTTTTCTATTTTTTTTAATACATCTTTCAGCTTCTCTTTTTCTTCTGGAAACCAGCCTTGAGTCATTAAAACGATACCAAAAAGCATCATAACAAGGCTAATTATTTTCTTTATTTTAAGAATATTGGTAGGCGTCATTTTGGTTTTTAATTGTTTTGCCAATACAATTTTGATACTGTCAAAAAGCAAATAAGACACAATTACAGTGGTCAAAAAAGTGATCATTCTAGGCGTTTGCATATCTAGTTTTGGACCTGTAGAAAGCAGAATTGCGGTCCAGAATCCCAATACTCCAATATTAATTATATTCAAAAAAAATCCTTTTATATACAAGCTCCCATAATTATTTTTTATGATTTCTTCATCAATAGAATCGGTATTTACTTTCTTTTCTTTTTTAAGATTTACAAAAGAAATAATACCATAAACCAACATCAAAATACCTCCAAATATAAAAAGTGAAGGTTTGTCTCGAAGGTTTTGCAAAAGCCTATAACTGCCTAAATAAGCTATAGAAATAAACACAATATCCGCTGTTACTACACCTAAATCAAAGACAAAAGCAGCTCTAAATCCTTTTACAATACTAGTTTCAATTAGAATAAAAAAAACAGGACCGATCATAAAACTCAAAAATAATCCCCATGGAATTCCTGATAAAATATCGTTTATCATTTAAAATTTATTTTAATAACTTTCTATAATTGTTTCTACTAAATTTGTTTGTTTTCTAAAAATTATCGAATCATTCCAGCCCATACAAACGATTCAAAATTGGTAGTGTTTTTACCCAGGACAAAACCTTTTTCGATGTTTACGTTCTTAGCTAGATTCATCATTTTTCTGTAATCAATTGGTTGCGCTGTTTCTTTAACTTCAAATGCAATTTTTTTGTCGATTATAAAATCAATTTCCTGACCCGTTTTGAGCTGGTAATAACTCAATTCTCCAAAATGATGCAATTGATTGAAAACAGCATTTTCAAACTTAGATCCACTACTTAATTCTGCAAATTGAGAGGCAATTCCGTTATCCAAAAAATAGACTTTTCTTGCCTTGACAATTTCTCTATCTGCATTTAGCGAATAGACTGGAATTGTTTTGATAAAATAAGTGTTTTCTAACAAATAAATATAATTTTCGACCGTTTGACGGGATAAATTAACCGCATTTGCAATTTTAGAAATATCCAATTTGGAACCAATTCGCGCTGCTAAAAGTTTAATTATATTTCGTAATTCTGGTATTTTTTTAATATCAGCAATTTGAATTAAATCGATGTTGATGTAAGAACTTAAAATATCTTGTAATAAATCTTTTTTTGCAGCAATATCTTCGGTCAAAACTACTTCTGGAAATCCACCATACGCGCAATAATCTTCGTATTCAAATTGTAATGAAGTACCTAAATATTGGCTATTATCTAAATCATTTAAGCTTCCTAATGGTTTGAATTTAATTTTATTAAAAGATAAATATTCTCCAAAATCTAATGGATAAATTTCAAAAATTTTCTTTCGACCCGCCATCGACTCTTGAAACTTATTTTTAATGTAATAAGAACTTGAACCTGTTACAATAAATTTGATATCATAATGATCATACAAATACTTAATTACACTAGGGATATTAGGCAGTAGTTGAATTTCGTCAATACAAATCATTACTTTTTTAGAAAAATCTACTCCTTCATTTTCGAGTTCTTTTATTGTACTATCATAATTTTTGTAACTAAAAAGTTCCCGGTGATCGATTCTTTCTAAATCAAAAAACAATTTATGTTCAATATCCGAAACTTCCATTAGTTGTTTTACTAAGGTAGTTTTGCCAATTCGTCGCATTCCCGTTAGTACTGTAACTTGTTTTACAGACAAATGTTTTTCTAACGAATTGAAAATCTTTCTTTTAAACTTCATTTTATCTTACTATTTAAGATACAAATGTATAAAAAAATTTAATTTACTTTGCAAATAGTAATACTATTTGTAAACTCTACTTTGCAAATAGTAAGTTTTAGAAGTAAAAACTACTCTTTTTCATTTCTTCTAATAAAATTGAAATCCAATTGTTTTTTGACTAAATCGGCGGTTTTTACTTTTACATAAATTTCATCGCCCAATTGTAATAAAGTTTTGGTGGTTTGTCCCACAAGTGCATATTGTTTTTCGTCAAACACAAAATAGTCGTCTTTTATTTCGCGAATACGAACCATTCCTTCGCACTTATTTTCTATAATTTCTACAAAAATTCCCCATTCGGTAACACCCGAAATAACCCCCAAAAATTCTTGATCCTTGTGATCTTGCATGTATTTTATTTGCATGTATTTTATAGAATCTCGTTCAGCTTTGGTTGCTAAACCTTCCATTTGGGAACAATGCACACACTTGGTTTCGAATATTTCTTGACTTGCCGATTTACCATTATCCAAATAAAATTGCAACAATCGATGTACCATTACATCAGGATAACGCCGAATTGGTGACGTAAAATGACTGTAATAATCAAATGCTAATCCGTAATGACCAATATTATCTGTCGAATATTTTGCTTTACTCATCGAACGAATGGCTAAAGTATCAATTAAATTTTGCTCTTTTTTGCCGTGAACTTCTTTCATTAATTCATTCAAAGCATGAGCGACAGAACCAGAGTTAAAATCAATCGAATAACCAAATTTCTTTATTAATTCTGACATAGCTAATAGTTTATCCTCATTAGGTTCGTCGTGAATTCTATAAATAAAAGTCTTTTTTTGTTTGCCAATAAATTCGGCTACTTTTTTATTAGCCAAAAGCATAAATTCTTCGATTAAATGATTAGAATCCTTACTTTCTTTAAAATAAACGCCTTCTGGATTTCCTGTTTCGGATAAATTAAATTTAACTTCTACTTTATCAAAAGAAATGGCACCATCATTCATTCTTTTTTGACGCATAATTTTGGCTAATTCGTCTAGTTTTAGAGTAGCATATACAATTTCGTCCGAAACTTTATAAGAACTTCCTGTGATTGAAGTTTCAATTGGAATTATATTTTCTTTAGTTTCTATAATAAACTGTGCTTCTTCATAAGAAAAACGTTGATTCGAATCGATTACAGTTCGACCAAACCATTGATTTTTTATACTTGCTTTTTTATCCAATTCGAAAATTGCCGAAAATGTATATTTTTCTTCATTTGGACGTAAAGAACAAGCAAAATTCGATAAAACTTCGGGTAACATGGGTACAACTCTATCTACTAAATAAATAGATGTAGCCCGATTATAAGCCTCGTCGTCTAGTATTGTTCCTTCTTGTAAATAATGAGAAACATCGGCAATATGAATTCCTATTTCAAAATTTCCGTTTTCTAAAACTTGAAACGAAAGCGCGTCATCAAAATCTTTTGCATCTTTGGGATCAATCGTATAGGTTAAAATTTGTCGCATATCACGACGATTTTTAATTTCACTTTCCGTAATTGAAGTATCTATTTTTTGGGCATAAGTTTCAACTTCTATCGGAAATTCAGAAGGTAAACCGTATTCCGCTAAAATAGCATGAATCTCAGTATTGTGTTCTCCTGGTTTTCCTAAAATCTTTATTACTGAACCAAAAGGAGAATCTGCTTTCTTAGGCCAATCTTCGATATGAACTAAAACTACATCACCGTTTTCGGCTGCACCAATTTTATCTTTTGGAATAAAAATATCAGTATACATTTTTGGATTTGCAGTCGATACAAACGCAAAATTTGGTTGAATAGCAATTACACCTACAAAATCTGTTTTGGCGCGTTCTACCACTTCTATAACCTCTCCTTCTGGACGTTTTCCTTTTCGTCGATTATAAATATAAACCTTTACTTTGTCTTTGTCTAAAGCGCGATTTAAATTATTAGTCGGAATAAATACATCTTCTCCAAATTCGGGGCAAATAAAATAAGCTGTCTTTCGACCCGTCATATCTATTGTTCCTTCGTACAAATCCTCGGAAATTGCTTTCACAAGGTATTTTCCAGGTTCAGATTCTATTATCATTTTTTGTGCAGCAAGAATCTTTAAATCATGAATAATTTCGTTTCTAGATTTAGTATCATCGACTTCGAGTAGCGCCGCTATTTGTTTGAAATTAAAGGGTCTATTACTGTTTGTAGTGAGTATTTTTATAATTTTATTAGAAAAATCTTTTGAATTATTACTCGGTTTTCTGGATTTCTTGCTCATAAATAGTTTCTTAAAAGTTTAAAAATACAAAATACTATTGAGTGTGAGTCATAGTGAGCAAGGTTTTATATAAATAATAACTTATTAATGGAATGAAAAAAGGAAGTATCAAAAGGTAGAATCTTGAAAGTTATTTTTTAATTTGAATTTAAAAGTTGTCAACATCTATTAAAAACAACAAAAAGAAAAAGAAATTTAAATTTATTTTTAATGGTTATTATAGTCTGTTAATAGTTACAATAAGTTTGTTTCTAAAATTTGAATTTATAAGTTAAACTATTTTATAACGATTTATTAACATACTATAATTGATTTAAACAGCTCATTTTAAAACTATTTAAAAAATCCATTAACAGTTGTTGACATCAAAAATAATATCAATTTTGTATATAACTTACTATTTCTTTTATGTTAACAAAACGTAAATCAATTGTAATAACTTTTATAAAAAATCAGCAAACTAAATTTGTTTAATTCATGTTGATTTTTGATTATGAATTTATAGTTTACAAACAAGAAATACTTCTAATTTTCTATCTTAACTTATAAACAATCAATGTTAAATTAATATTAACTGATTTACAGTCATTTACAAAACACTATTAACATTACAATAAATTAACAATTTATTTAAAAACGAGATGGTAATTTTAATTAATTGTTTTGTGAAATAATAATTCATTTAACTGATAATCTGTATCTTAAATATTTGTTTTAAATTTTTTAATACACAATTGTTTCAGTAAATTTGCACCATACAATTTAATAAAAAATTATATGAAAATATCTATTGGAAACGATCACGCAGGACCAGATTATAAAAAAGCAATTGTTCAGTTTCTTGAATCGAAAGGTCATCAAGTTACCAATTATGGAACAGATACTATTGATAGTGTAGATTATCCTGATTTTGGTCATAAAGTGGCGACTGATGTTTCCGAAGGCAATGCAGATTTTGGAATCGTAATTTGCGGATCTGGAAACGGAATAGCTATGACGGTAAATAAACATCCAAAAGTAAGAGCAGGATTGTGCTGGACTAAAGAAATAGCTTATTTAACACGACTTCATAATGATGCCAATATTATAAGTATTCCTGCTCGATACACTTCTATTCAACAAGCTGTCGAAATGGTAGAAACCTTTATAAATACTGAATTCGAAGGCGGAAGACACCAAACAAGAGTAGATAAAATAAGTTGTTAATTTATTTTGAATACGAACCACCACCATCATTCTCACAAACCTGAAATAGAAGGAAAAAACCTTTTGTTTTCGATTGTTTTAAACATTTTGATAACTGTAGCTCAGGTAATAGGAGGAATTTTATCAGGAAGTTTGGCTTTGTTATCGGATGCGCTTCATAATTTTTCGGATGTTTTGTCGTTGGTTTTTAGCTATGTTGCTAATGTTTTATCTAAGAAAAAAGCTTCTTTAAACCAAACTTTTGGATACAAACGTGCCGAAATTATTGCGGCTTTTATAAATGCTATCTCGTTGATGATTGTGGCAATCTATTTAATTTTTGAAGCTTCGCAACGATTTTTTCACCCAGAATCAATTCAATCTAATTTGGTTATCTGGATGTCATTATTAGGAATTGTAGCTAATGGATTTTCGGCTTTGCTGCTCAAAAAAGAGGCCGACCACAATATCAACATGAAATCGGCATATATTCATTTATTTACCGATATGATGGCATCTGTTGCGGTTTTGATAGGAGGAATTCTAATGAAATTCTACCAAATATATTGGATAGATAGTGTTTTGACTTTTGCAATTGCTTTGTATCTTATTTATATTGGTTTTGATTTACTTCGAGATTCTACTAGAATTTTAATGCTTTTTACACCCAGCACGATTGATATTAAAGAAATTGTGGACGAAATTCATAAAATACCAGGAATTAATAAATTGCATCATATTCATGTTTGGCATCTCAATGAACAAGAATTGCATCTTGAAGCCCATTTAGACTGTTCGGATGATATAAAAATGTCTGAATTCAATGTTTTATTAGAAAAAATCGAACATGTTTTATTGGAAAAATTCCATATCAATCACATTAATATCCAACCTGAATTTCAAAAAGAAGAAGATTCTAAGGATTTTATTGTTCAGGATTGAGTTTTCTATACTCCATAAGAATAATTTCAAGCCTATATCGACTGAATTTACATTAATTCAGTCAGTGAACTGACTGAATTAATGTAAATTCAGTCAGTGAACTGACTGAATTTACGTTTTTATCGTTATATTTGTAGCATAATTTTAAAAATAAGGGTTATGATTTTTTTAGAACGAGGCATAAATACTTTATTTAGCAAAAACGTTTTACCTAATAAAGTATTGATTTTATTGGGTGCAAGACGTGTAGGAAAAACAGCTTTTATAAAAAATTATCTTTCAACTATTCCAAAATCAGATTACCTGCACCTAAATGGCGAAGATATTCAAGACGCAAGTTTATTAGCGGAACGTTCTGTAAACAATTATAGCCGACTTTTATCCAATATAAAATTGCTTGTAATAGATGAAGCGCAAAATATTCCAGACATTGGATTGATTTTAAAATTAATTGTCGATTCGATTGATGGCATAAAAATTATTGCTACAGGATCTTCCGTTTTTGATTTGTCAAACAAGTTGGGCGAACCTTTAGTTGGTCGAAAAAACACTATTTATCTTTTCCCGCTGGCTCAAATGGAGTTTGCTAAGAATGAAAATTTAAAGGAGACCACTCAAAAACTGGAAGAAAGATTGCTTTTTGGAAGTTATCCAGAACTCGAACAATATCCAGACTGGAATGATAAAATTAATTATCTAAAAGAGATAATTAATTCGTATTTGTTGAAAGATATTTTGGTTTACGAAGGCATCAAACAATCCAACAAAATTCTAGATTTACTCAAACTAATCGCTTTTCAGCTTGGACAAGAAGTGTCGCTACAAGAATTGGCGCGACAATTAGGCATTTCAAAAAACACGGTCGAAAGCTATTTAGACTTGCTTTCTAAAGTTTTTGTAATCTATAAAGTGCCAGGATTTAGTCGAAATTTACGCAAAGAAATTACAAAATCCAACCGCTGGTATTTTTATGATAATGGTATTCGTAATGGAATTATCCTCAATTTTAGCCGCTTGGATGCTAGAACTGATGTAGGTGCATTGTGGGAAAATTATCTGGCTTCGGAACGAATAAAACATCAAAATTACACGCAAAAAACAGTTGCCAATTATTTTTGGCGAACATATGATCAACAAGAACTAGATTGGCTAGAGGAAGAAAACGGAAATTTAAGTGGCTTTGAATTCAAATGGAACGAAAACCGAAAAGCAAAAATCCCTACTGCTTTTGCAAAAACCTATCCCGAAGCGGGTTTTGAGGTAATCAGCAAAGGCAATTACCTGGATTTTATAGTATAAAACTTAAATACAGCTTAATAAAAAAAGGCGCAACTAAATGAATTTAGTTGCGCCTTTTTAGTAAATAATAACTTAATTAAAATCCTTATAGTGGATTAGCAACTATACCTAATTCTAGGGTAACTTCAATTTTAAAGCTCATCGCGGTCGTAGATACAGACTGCCCAGAAGTTTCTAGAGTAATTGTTTTGTTTTGTAATAAAGAAGTAGCTGCATTTTTCAAGGCAGTCTGATTGGTCACTTCAAAAACGGTTGCGTTATCGTATGCATTTTTTACGGTAACTTGAGAAATAGAATGAAGTGTTTGTCCATCTGCTTTTAAGCTGGCAGTTATTTTTCCAGAAGTATCGCCGCTAAAATCAATAATTTTATAGGTCATTTTTTTAATCTCAATAGTTTTTAATTTGTCAATATATTTACTAGTTTCAGTATTTTCTAACAAACTAAAGACTTCGTTTTGATCTAAAGAAACAGGGTCGGCATTGCCAAAAACATTAACATCAATTTCTTCAACGATAGTCGTATTAAAATTAACATCTAATAAATCTTCTAAATCATCGCCACAAGACGAGAATAGAAAACTTGAAAAAAGAACAGCAATAAAAAACAATTTTTTCATAATCATAGGGTTTAAAAATTAATATTTAGTAGGTTACTTTTATAATATTAGTTGAATAGTTTTCAGTAAAAACAGAAAATTATAAATTAAATTTCAGTAAATATATACAAAATTCAGATATAAAAATTGAAATAAATGTGTTAAGCTACCATTATTTTTACTTACAGGAGCTATTTTTGTGTTTTTTATCAACCCAGTAATACCTATTTTTAATATCTATTTATCCAAATGACCAACCTACAATTCATCTCCAAAACGGTTCAAACGCCAATTATAAACATTCAAAACACCGTTCAATTACTACAAGAAGATTGCACGATTCCCTTTATTTCTCGATATCGAAAAGACCAAACAGGCAATCTTGATGAAGTTCAAATAGAACAAATAGCCAAACTTCAAAAGGATTACGAAGTCATTGTAAAACGAAAAGAAGCGATTTTAAAATCAATCGAAGAGCAAAACGCATTGACTCCTGAATTGGATATAAAAATTCAATCTTGTTTCGATTTGCAAGAGTTAGAAGATATTTATTTGCCATATAAGAAGAAGAAAAAATCCCGTGCCGATATAGCTCGAGAAAATGGATTAGGACCTTTGGCTAAAATTATTATGACCCAAAATAACGATGATGTCGACTTTATTGCTACCCAATATTTAAACGGAAAAGTGATAAACGAAGATGAAGCTTTACAAGGAGCTAGAGATATTATCGCCGAATGGATCAACGAAAATATTTATGTTAGGAAGCAGTTGCGAAGACTTTTTCAACGAAAAGCAACCATTACAACTAAAGTGGTAAAAGCTAAAAAAGACGATCAAGAAGCCCAAAAATTTAATCAATATTTCGATTGGTCAGAACCGTTAACAAAAGCACCTTCGCACCGATTATTAGCCATGCTTCGTGCCGAAAACGAAGGATTTATCAAATTCAAAATAGAAGTTGATAGTGATGAATCCTTCACAATTATTGACGAAATAGTTTTAAAAGCAAATAGCCCAAGCAAATCCCACATTCAATTAGCCATTGAAGATTCGTATAAAAGATTACTGAATCCTGCGATTTCAAACGAAGCTTTGCAAGAAGCCAAAGCCAAAGCAGATGCCAATTCGATTCAGGTTTTTGCCAATAATCTAGGGCAATTATTGCTCGCTCCACCTTTGGGCGAAAAGCGAATTTTGGCGATAGATCCTGGATTTCGTTCGGGTTGCAAAATAGTTTGTCTGGACGAAAAAGGCGATTTGTTGTACAATGAAAACATTTATCCACACCCGCCACAGAAAGAAACGGCGATGGCTATGAAAAAAATCCGTTCGATGGTCAATGCGTATCAAATTGATGCGATTTCCATCGGAAACGGAACTGCTTCAAGAGAAACAGAATTCTTTATTAAGAAAATCGCCTTTGATAAGCCCGTTAAGGTTTTTATCGTTTCAGAGGCTGGCGCATCAGTTTATTCGGCTTCAAAAATTGCGAGAGAGGAATTTCCTAATTATGATGTGACGGTTCGTGGTTCGGTTTCTATCGGAAGAAGACTTTCTGATCCGTTGGCGGAATTGGTAAAAATCGACCCGAAAGCAATAGGAGTGGGGCAATATCAGCACGATGTGGATCAAACTAAACTCAAGGAGGAATTGGATAAAACGGTAATTCGGTGCGTGAATTCTGTTGGAATAAACATCAACACGGCGAGCAAGCATTTGTTGAGTTATGTAAGTGGAATAGGGGAGAAGCTCGCCGAAAATATTGTTCAATACCGCTCCGATAATGGCCCTTTTGAAGATAGAAAACAACTCAAAAAAGTACCCAGATTGGGCGAAAAAGCCTATCAACAAGGCGTGGCTTTTATTCGGATATCGAATGCTAAAAATCCGTTAGATAATTCTGCTGTGCATCCCGAAGCATATCCGATTGTTGAGAAAATGGCGAAAGATTTGAAATTATCTGTTAATGATTTGATTGCCAATAGAGAAAAAACAGCCTTGATTAAACCTGAAAATTATGTTACTCCGGAAATAGGAATTTTAGGGATAAAAGACATCATCAAAGAGCTCGAAAAACCCGGATTAGACCCAAGAAAATCAGCTAAAGTTTTTGAATTTGATCCCAATGTAAAAACCATAAAAGATTTGAGAACCGGAATGATTTTACCGGGAATTGTCAACAATATTACTAATTTTGGTTGTTTTGTCGATATTGGTTTGAAGGAAAGCGGCTTGGTACATATTTCCCAACTCAAAGCGGGTTTTGTAAGCGATGTGAATGAAGTGGTAAAATTACACCAACACGTTACCGTAAAAGTGACCGAAGTCGATGAAGATCGAAAGAGAATTCAGTTGACGATGGTTTTGTAAAAAAAGCTACCTTTGTTTTATGAATAAAGAAATAACCATAAATGACTTTTCGCAGTATCTTTTTTGGGATGTTGATTTGAATGATTTTGATTTTGAAAAGCACAAATCTCATCTCATTCAAAAAGTTTTAGAATATGGATTTATGAAAGATTGGAGATTATTAAAAGAACTTTATGGATTGGAAACAATCAAAGAAGTTTCTTTAAATTTAAGAAGTTTAGACGCAGTAACGCTTTCTTACCTTTCTACTATTTTTAAAATCGAC
>JAYVIK010000278.1:0-2801 GCA_043770265.1 Flavobacterium sp.
ATATCCAATTATGGGTAAAGGGCAATATTGATGTTCCTGTGAATACCAACGAAACATTTTCTGTTATACCAATAACAATTCAAAATTAATATTTAAAAACCCACACAGAGACCTTGATTTTAAATAATCAAGGTTTTTTTATAAAAAACAACTAGCTATCGACCTTATAAAAACAAAATATTGCATGTAATTGCTGCAAAAAAAACTACAACGACAGCACAACTGATAAGAAAAAAACACAATTGCTGATTTTAAGATAAAATTAACATACATTCTTGTAAAATAATTTAAGAATATATTAAATTTGCACAATTTTACACAATTATACATATATGAAACAAATTTATTTTTTTTCGTTATTTTTATTAATGGTTGTTTTTAATAACTCCTCGTTCTCACAATGTGTTGTTCCTCCTCCAAACGTTACAATAGAGTGCGGAGATACTACTACACTAGCAGCATTACCAAGTAGTGTAACGTACAGCATCGATGCTACAGACTGTGCACCAATACCAATTCCTAGTACTGCAATTACTGTATTTGCTAATGGTACTGATGATGATGTAACATCATTAATTCCAATTGGATTTCCATTTAAATTTTTTGGGACAAGTTACAACAACACCAAAATCAATTCAAATGGAGTAATAGGTTTCGGTGCAGCATTTGATTATCAGGCGGGAGGTATTGGTACATTACCAAGTGCCAACATACCTGATAATTTCATTGCCGGAATTGGTACAGATTTCGATACTACTTTTGGTGGTACTATCCACTACCATAATGAGGGAGTAGCACCAAATAGAAAATTTGTAGTCAGTTATAGCAACGTTGTTCCTTATAATGTCAACAATAGTGGAACATCAGCAGGAATAGGTAAAGCCTCATTTCAAATTGTTTTGAACGAAAATAATACGTTTCAAATCATAATAAAACAATTTTCTGGCAATTGGTCGGACGCTGCTGGCGGCTTCCTTGCAACATCAGGTGCAGAAAACAGCGACGGAACTATGGCAATAGTAGTACCAGGTAGAGATTATGGTGACTTTCGAGGAATTGTTGCTACCGATCTTGATTGTCGTACTTTTACCCCAGTAACTTGTGCTTTTCAGAACTGGAAAGAAGGCACAACAACCGTTGCGACAACCACAAATTTGACTGTGTCGCCAATTACTACAAAAACTTATACCGCAAATTATTTGTGTAATGGCACACCCTGCATAGCAAGCACAACAGTTAATGTCAAAAATAGTAAAGTTGCAAAAACACCTTCTATAACGCCCAATACCAATTGTCTCAATCCCAATGGATCAGTTGATATTCCGGTCTATGGGTTTAATAATACTTCTACAGAAACATTAAATTATAACTTAAATGGCACAGCTGCTTCACAAAATGTGACTCTTGGCTCAATATTAGAGCCAGTGGCTCAAAATACGGACTTTAATGTTGGCTCATTGACTACTTCGGATCCAACTTGGCAAAGAACTGATGAAGCAGCTAGCTGTCAACTATCGGGTTTTCCTTCCTATTATGATGTTTTAGAATTTACACCATCTATAACAGGTTCTTATACGCTATCGTCTGTGTGTGTCGCTAATACAGGCATAAACGATGGATTTGCAGTTTTATTTCAAAACTCCTTTAACGCTGCAAATCCATGCGCAGTAATTAATAGCTGGGTTATAGCAAATGACGATGGTTATATTCCTACTTGTATTAGTAACCCAAAAATAACACGCACATTAACCACTGGTGTTACTTACTTTCTTGTTACCACAACTAGTGCTGATTTAAGAACTGGCGATTATAAATGGCGCTTTACTGGCCCTACAGGAGCAGTACTAAATATAGCAACTCCAGTGTTATCGTTATCAGGATTAAGCGGAGGTACAATAACCAATTTATCAATAGACGGTGGTAGCTGTGGCAATATATCGATTCTAGGTACATATATTGTACCCGACCAAAGCAAAAAAACCTGGACTGGAAATTTAGATACCGACTGGCATAAACCTGGCAATTGGTCTGGTAACAGTCTGCCTTCGCTAGACGATTGTGTTATTATTCCCAATACAGCTAACAACAATACTATAACTAGTTTGTCTTTAAGCGCTTTAGCAGCAAATTTAACTGTTCGAAGCGGTGCTTTACTCAGCGTACAGCAATCGTCTAATCTAATTGTAACCGACAAGGTTACAGTTGATAATGGCGGTCTTATGTTTCTACAGAGTGATGCATCATTAATCCAAACCAACAATGTAACCAACCAAGGTACAATCCTGTATGGAAGAAGAGCTAATAACATTAGAGGTTTTGATTATGTCTACTGGTCATCGCCAGTTGCTGGCCAAAACATTAACAATCTTTACACAACACCTACACCAGGGGTAAGATATTATTGGGACACAATTGCCCCAAATGCTAACGGTGGCTTAGGGAATTGGATTGATGCCAACAATGCCATTATGAATGTTGGTCAAGGTTATATCATGAAGGGGTCTAGCAACGTTGCAGACCCAGCAACATCCATTATTGCCAATTTTAGCGGAACCCCAAACAATGGAAACCTTACTATAAAAGCCAAACGTGGCAATATGACCAATGCCACTGTGCCATCATTTTATAGCAATCCAGCATTTGGAATCAGCAACGACAACTGGAGCTTGCTAGGCAATCCGTATCCATCGGCAATAAATGGTTTAAAGTTCTTATCTGAAAATTCAACCACTTTAGAAAGCACGTTGCATTTGTGGCGACACATCAATAATGTTGCAGCAATAGCAAGCCCTTTTTACCAA
>JAYVIK010000279.1:0-7572 GCA_043770265.1 Flavobacterium sp.
GGTTTGGTAGTTCAGTTGGTTAGAATACATGCCTGTCACGCATGGGGTCGCGGGTTCGAGTCCCGTCCAGACCGCTAAAATTGGGAGAAGCGATTCAGAAATGAATCGCTTTTTTGCCCCATAAAAGCATCTAAAATAGTTGTGTTGTTTTCGCTACGACTTTGTAACTCGTAGCTCGGTTTAGTAGTTAGACCAATGAAAAGCTTTCCACTTTTGTGGATAGCTTTTTTGATTTTAGGGAGGCTTGTGATTTTATTTAGGCAACGTTATTTTTACTTTTTAATACTTATTCATCAAAAGTAAAAATGAATTTCTCCCAAAAATTGTTTTGCAAAAGGAAAAGTTTAAATCACTACAGTATTAAAATCGGATCACAGATAATCCTAAACTAATATTTCCGCTATTTTTTTGATCATTTATGGGAAAATCATATTGGCTAATTTCAATAAAAAACAGAACATCATCGCTTTGAAGTCCTAAACTTATTTTTTTATAATCTCCAGATAAACTGCCTCGGCCTAAGGCAGCAGCCTTTCCAATCCCTGTTTGTAGCACAATCCTTGTTTCTTCGCCTATTTTTGGACTTAATTTAAAATTGGCAAACACAGGAACGACTACCAGTTTATTGTTCCATTCCCAATATATACCGGTGTGAATTCCTAAAGCTACCCAATTGTTATAGTGTACCCCGTAGCCAATTTTAGCACCCAGTCCATCGGGTAAAAACCAAGTTTCCTTCGTTTGTGTGTATTCGTTTGTTTCGCCAGCATTTGGGTTTCCTTTTAATGCCAACGTAAAGTCGTATTGCACATAAGTAATTTTTGATTTGGTTTTCTCCTCAGCTTTTGTAGTAGTGAAAACAGTCTGCGAGAAAGTGTTTATCGCAAATAAAAAAGGAATCAGTACAAGTAAACTATTTTTCATTAGGAACGTTTAATGAAGTTTCAAACGCTATTACATCAATTGCATTTATGACATTATAATCGCCAATTTTTGTTCGTCGCAAAGCCGTTAAATGTGAACCAGAGTTCATCGCTTTGCCAAAATCGTAAGCTAAGGAACGAATATAAGTTCCTTTACTACAAACGACTCTAAAATCGATTTCTGGTAGTGCAATACGAGTAATTTCGAATTCGTGGATGGTAGTTTTTCGGCTTGCTATTTCTATAGATTCTCCAGCACGAGCGTGCTCGTACAATCGTATTCCGTCTTTTTTTATCGCTGAGTAGATAGGTGGTTTTTGGTCAATTTCTCCCAAAAATTGTTTCACAGTTTCGTGAATTAAAGCTTCGTTAATGTGTGAAGTTTCGAAATTTTGGTCTATTTCAGTTTCTAAATCGTAAGATGGAGTTGTGGCACCAATGTAGAAAGTTCCTGTATATTCTTTGGCTTGGCCTTGTAATTCCGTAATTCTTTTGGTAAATTTTCCAGTACAAACCAGTAATAATCCGCTGGCCAATGGATCTAAAGTTCCTGCGTGACCTATTTTGAATTTTTTTGGAAGTCCAACTTTGTTGATTAAAGCATATTTCATTTTATTGACTGCCTGAAACGAAGTCCAATGCAAAGGCTTGTCAATCAAGATAATTTGTCCATTTAAATAATCTTCAACAGTATTCAAGGTGATTTATTTTATATAAGAAAAGTAAATCAGCAAGAAAGTTCCCATAATGATTCGGTACCAGCCCCAAGGTTTAAAACCAAATTTATTGATGATTCCAATAAAAAATTTAATGGCTATAACGGCAACAATAAAGGCTACTACATTCCCCATCAAAAACATCATTATGTTGTCGTTTGATTTTAAAATTAGTTCATAACCTTTCATTTGGGAGGTTTCATAAGTTTTAAGAAACACTGAATAACAAGTAACCGCTAGCATCGTTGGAACTGCCAAAAAAAACGAAAATTCAGCAGCTGTATTGCGTGATAATCCTTGTTGCATTCCACCTATAATAGAAGCCGCTGAACGACTTGTTCCAGGCATCATCGCTAAACATTGCCAAAAACCGATGGCTACAGCTTTTTTTATGGTAATGTCTTCTTCATTTACAATTGTAGCTTTGTCCTTGAAATATTGGTCAACAAAAAGTAAAACCACACCACCTACAATCAACACAACAGCGATAGGAATGGGGTCACCCAAAATAGCTTCAATTTTATCGTCGAATAATTTTCCTAAAATTAAAGCGGGGATTACAGCAAATGCCAGTTTTGTATAAAAATTCATTCCGATTTTCAGCGTTGGAAAAGCCAAGAATTTCTTCCAATACAAAGCCACTACGGCTAAAATGGCACCAAATTGAATCGAAACCTGAAAAAGTTTTACAAAATCGTCTTCTTGAATTCCGAAATAAGAACTTGTAAAAATCATGTGAGCTGTAGAAGAAATAGGAAGATACTCTGTTAATCCTTCGACAATAGCAATTATAATAGCTTGGAGTGTATTCATATATTTAGTGATCAGTGATCAGTTTTTTAGTGTTCAGTTGACTGCAAACTAACAGCTGTTTACTGTTTACTATTTTTGAGAATAGCATAAATAGTGATTCCAAAACCAATTAAAACGGTTGTTGGAGCCAATCGAATTCTTCTGAAATTAAATATTTCTTCGTTAAATACATTTGGGTCATCGCTACCACCTCCAGACATCAATATAAACCCTAAAGTTATTACGGCAATACCAATAAGTAGAATAATGTAATTTGTTTTCTCAAAAAGAAATTCTTGTTTTTGCTCTAGTTTGTGTTCTTCTTTTTTCATTGTGTGTCTTTTTTTTAATCTAAAATCTGCAATCTAAAATCTGCAATTAATAAAGGTCGTCAGTTCTTAAATTCAAAAATCGTTGGGTGGCAAAATAAGTGCTAATCCAAGTAATCAAAACTCCTAAGCCGAAAACTAGTAATAAAACTAAAGCTACAAGCAATTTATCGTCAAGAATTCCTAAACTTGGAAAATTAGTTTGAAGATAAACTAAAACAATAATTAGCGCAATGATAGCCAAACCTGCGCCAATCATACCTAATTTTATACTTCGCATTACAAATGGTTTTCTGATAAAGGCTTTTGTAGCACCTACCATTTGCATGGTTTTAATTATAAATCGGTGAGAATAAATAGATAATCGTAAGGAACTATTAATCAATAAGACTGCAATCACGGTCAAGAAACCACTGATTATTAAAATCCACATACTTACTTTTTTGATGTTGTCATTGACTAAATTTACTAGTTGTTTGTCATAAACAATATCAGCTACCATTGGATTTTTATGCAATTGTCTTTCAATTTTTGCAATGCTATCTTTTTCTACATAATCGGCTTTTAGATTGATGTCATAAGAGTTTTGCAAAGGATTTGTCCCTAAAAAGGTCATGAAATCTTCGCCAATAATATCCGTATGTTGCTTGGCAGCAGCTTCTTTAGAAACATAAACAAACGATTTGGTGAACGGAGCCACTTTCAAATCTTTTGCAAAAGCTTTAAGAATAGTATCATTTGCATCGTTCTTGAAAAAAACGGTCATGGCAATTTCTTCTTTGAAATTGTTTGCTAGTTTTTGAGAATTTATAATAAAAAATCCTAGTATTCCTAAAAGGAATAAAACCAAGAATACACTTAGTACAACCGAGAAATAGGAGGAAATTAACCTGCGTTTTTGAAATTTATCAAAGTTAGAAGCCATAGTTTATTGGAATTATGGGGTAAAAATAACAAACAATTTCTTTATTTAAAGTTAATAACGCTCAAACTTTCAACTTTCGTACAATAAATGTATGTTTCTAATAAAAACAATGCTTTGAAATCTCTTTTTTTAAAGTTCACCAACATTCCAAGTTAATGATAAATAATAAAACGCTCCAATTTGTGGCCCACCTAATATGGAATAATAGGATTTGTTTAATAAATTTGTTCCTCCAATTTTGGCAATAACGCCTGATTTATCAAACGCATAATTGATTTGTGCATCCATTGTCCAGTAAGCTGGGACTTCGCCACCAACAAGGAAAGAAACATAATCGTATTTGGTTTGTTGGCGATAAGTAACACTTGCGCCAAGATTTTTCCATATATTTTCGGCAACTATGGTACCGTTTGCAATGTATTCTGGAGTATTAAAACCATCTTCCAATCCGTCTTTGTCATCAGTTCGGTCTAATTTATTATAAGTTATATTTCCTAAAAAAGAGAATATTTCATTATATCGGTATTTCGCTCCTAAACTACTTCCATAATTGTATATTTTACTTTTAGAATTCGTCCATAGACGGTAGCGACTTTGAGTCGATTTTGCATAAAGAGCAGTCGGTATTTGCGCTGGATTGCTCGTATTTGGAATACTAGCTTCTACTTGAGCAATGAAGTTTTCGTAACGATTGTAATAAAAATCGGCATCAATAAACAACTTCTTTTTTAAGGCAAGACTTCTAAATCCAAATTCAAAAGAACGAACAAATTCAGGTTTCAGATAAGTGTATGGATTTTTTTTAATTAAATCTTTGTTTTTATCAATGGCTTGCGCTTGTGTTAGCCCAAGTGTGTTAATATCGGTGGTAACTTGAACTTGAAATTTATCTATGGATGCTTTAGTGTATGAATTTTCAAAAATCCCATCGGACATTATTCTCAGTCCGCCCACTCGTTTTACACCACCACTATTTACATTAGAAAACCCTTCGAAAATACTCGGAAATCGATAACCGCTTTGGTAAGAAGTCCGGAAATTAATTTCCTCCTTTGGCGAGTATACTGCTGTAATTCTTGGCGTAAATTTCACATCAAAATAATCAGCTTTGTCCGCTCGAATCGCAATACTCAATCGCAATTTATCATCCAATAAATCCTTAGTTAATTGAGTGAATCCGCCCGTTTTTCCATAAATCAGGTTTTTACCATTATTCTTAGGATTGATAAAATAATTGCCATCAGGAACAATAATGTAGGTTCTATAATCAAAACCGCTTAGCAATTGCGCGCTCATTTTTTTGAAAAAATGGGCAAAAGCTTTGTCCCAGTTGAATAAACCTTCCGAATGAACGAGGCTAGATTTTACACGAAGCGCTGCGCCATAATCCCAATTGTTGCTGTTGACTAACTCTTCTTTCTTTTGATTATAACCATCGGTGCCAGGAACAAATCGTCCTTGATCGGAGGTTGTTCTGGCAATTTTATGAGCTTCTGCAATAGAAGATTGACTGGTTAATGCGCTGTTAAAGGCGGTACTGTAATCAGCAAACCATTGGTCATCAGATTTAAAAGCACGATCCATATTTTCTGCCAATGAGCGCATATTGTATGATTTGCCTGTGTTCTCTTGTGTCAAATACCCTCGAACCATAAAAATATCGGTATGATAATCAACAGCATATTGACTTAGTTTGTAATCTTCTAATCTAAAACGGTTCGAACGCTGATAAATAGTATTAATCAAAGCGCCTTTGTAAGTCACGGATAATTCTTGTCCTTTTTTTGGTCGAAAGTATAGGTCAGCATCCCACTTGTAATTGTCGATATTATAATCGGCGATGTCGGTTTCTCTGTAACCGGTTCTGGAAACTACATATTTCTTGTCGTTTAAGGTTAGTGTTTTTCGGTTCGCCGATTCATTTCCGTAACCATTAACTTCGTCAAAAGCCGGATTGTTTTCTCCATACAAAGTAGTTGACGCATTACTATTTGGAGCCAAATCTGTTCGGTTATCGGCAACCCAATCCGTTCCATTAGTCATTGAACCATTTATTTTGAATGCAATTTTCGAATTGATAGCTTGAGCATAACGAAGATTGGTTGTGCTAAAAAGTTGAGGCGAAAATCGATCGACATTCCCAGTATGATTAACACCTGTTAACTGTTGAATGCTCATTCCTTGATATTCAAAAGGATTTTTGGTTTGAATATTTGCTAATCCATTAATGGCATTCATTCCGTATAAAGCCAAAGCAGCTCCAGGTATCACTTCGATTTTATGGATATCAAGGTCACTGGCTCCAAGGGCATTGGCAATTGGCGCGCCCAAATGTGGTGCTTGATTGTCGATGCCGTCTATTAATTGAGCAAATCGAACATTGGTCGAGTTGGCAAAGCCTCTCGTATTGATGACTTTAAAGCCTAAACTTGGGGTAATGATTTGTACTGATTTCAAATTTTCTAAGGCATCAAAATTAGATGGAGAACCATAGTTTTTGGCATCGGCAGATTTTAATTGTTCGATGCTTACGGGTGAACGCAAAAAACTTTCTTTGGTACGAGAAGCTGTTACTACCACTTCTTGAAGTGTTTCCGTTTTTAGAGTATCTTGTTCTTTTTTGGAGTTCGCTATTGGAGCTTGAGCCCAACTTTTTAAGCTTAGTAATAGTAAAATGAAAAGAAGTTTTAAATTCATAATTTGTAATAGATTTTCAATGTGTTTACAAATGTTTACCGCTCACAAAAAAAAGGGTAGAATTTTACATTTTGAGTTTCTTTTTGGGCGAAATCGTTAATACGTTTTTCGATTTCGTGAAAAATTTGAATTGCATTTTCTCCCCCTTCGGTTAATCGGGCACCACCACCACCTTTTCCTCCCAGTAATTTTTCGACCAAAGAACTTTCTCCACGCCTGTTCCTTTCATCGATTAATTCACAAGCCTCACGACATTCCATTTTCATTTCTTTGCTGGCATTAGTGATTAGTCCTGTTTTTTGAATATTTTCTAACAGCCAAATTTTACCAATATCTAAAAACGCATCGTCGGATTCTTCAATCCAAAGTCTGATTTTAATTGCGTATTTTTTGTTTTCTGACACAGTGATATGTTAAAAAATACACCTTGTAAACATAAGTGTTTTTGCTTATTTTTAATAAATTAGTCATTTATTTTTCTTTGTTACAGAAATAACTTTGGCACAAAGCACAATAAACGTAAATTTGCCACTCATTTTTAGCTTGTTGTTTATAGCTTTTGCTGGTGGTTGTTTTCAACTTAACATCAAAAACTTCTAACTTCTAACTTCTAACTTCTAACATTGAAATGAAATACAATCCGAACGAAATCGAAGCCAAATGGCAAAAACATTGGGCCGAAAATCAAACATTTGCAGCCGAAAACAACTCCGAAAAACCAAAATATTATGTTTTGGATATGTTTCCTTATCCGTCTGGAGCGGGATTGCACGTTGGGCATCCGCTGGGTTACATTGCTTCGGATGTGTATTCGAGATACAAAAGACATCGTGGTTTTAATGTTTTGCACCCAATGGGTTACGATAGTTTTGGATTGCCGGCTGAACAATATGCGATACAAACGGGTCAACGTCCCGAGGACACGACTTCGGTAAATATTGACGGTGGTGTGGACAAGGAAGGAAATAAAATTGCCGGTTACCGCAAACAGTTGGATAAAATTGGATTTTCATTCGATTGGAGTCGGGAAGTACGTACCTCAAATCCGGATTATTACAAACACACGCAGTGGATTTTCATCCAATTATTCAACTCTTGGTACAATAAAAGCACCGACAAAGCCGAGGATATTTCTACTTTGGTTTCTATTTTCGAAAGTGAAGGAAATGCGAATGTAAATGCAGTTTGCG
>JAYVIK010000280.1:0-2793 GCA_043770265.1 Flavobacterium sp.
AATCATTACGGTTCACGGCACAAACAATACTGTGGTGGAAGGCAATGTTGGTTATGACTTTATTGGTCATGGCTATTTTTTAGAAAACGGCGATGAAACGGGCAATTTATTCAAAAATAACTTAGGGGTCTATTGCAAGCGACCTGTTGCAGGCGAGCAAACTACGCCTTCCGATATAGCAATAGATGCCTTTCCCGTCACCTTTTGGATCACCAATCCATCAAACGATTACATTGGCAATGTTGCCGCTGGCTCGGATGGTTCGGGCTTTTGGCATTTGGCACTTGGCCGACCATTAGGCAGTGCCAATGCCACTATGGAACCATATAAGATGCCAATGGGGATTTTTGATGATAACAAATCACACTCCGCTAATTTTAATTGGGGCGTTGATGAAGGCATTGATAAAACCACGGGGAATGTTGTCTCAGGTCACTACAGACCAGAGTTAAATGGCAACCAATTTATACCCCAAATAAATCGATTTACAGGATATAAATCACAAGATAGAAATATCTGGTTTAGAGCAAATACCATAGAATTGCATGATTGTGTTTTAGCCGATAATGGCAGGGCGACTTTTTTTGCTTACAATCAAATTCTTTATAACTCTATCATAGTGGGGAAGTCTGCTAATATTGGCATGCCTACCTCGGCAAGTGAGTTGCAGGCAGGACGTACTTTGCCCTACCCTAATTTGCCAATAACTGATGGCAGTAATGTTTTGCGAGGGCACAGTATTTATGATGGTCCATCGGGAATTGTTGATACTCATTTTGCAGGGTTTGACAATATTGGGGCAAAATCATTTTGTTTTCAAACCAATGGTGCTTCCAGAAAAGCCACCAATCATTTTGCCAGAGGCATCACTTTCGACCCCAGTATTCCTGAGGCGAACAAGGTTGATTTTAGACCATCATCTTATATGTCTTATATGTTTCTGAGTGGTCTTATTGACGAAGATGGTAGTATTACGGGCGTGCCAAACAGTCACATAACGCCGATTATTAGAGATTTTATTAGAAATTATACTAACGGTAATATATACGAAGAAGGTAATAACATACAACAAGATAATATAATCAAAAAGCCGGAATGGGGGGCTTGGATTACGACGAATAAAAACTATAACTATTTTAAAAACGACCAAGGTCGGGGTGTTTTTGGAGCTAAACCACGCTATATTATAACAAAATATCCCAATGGTTCTACGCACGCCGCTTACGTAGTGCCAACCCAGAATTTGTGGTTTGATAATCCTGTTATTACCAATGATTTACAGTACAACTATTTTGTACAGTATCATAAAATTCCCAACAAAATTAATTTATCTATGGATGGTGCAAAAACCAATCAGGAAGCATTTTTGGTTGCTTACGAGAATATACCCTCTACTTTCAAGGTTACCGCAGGGGCAACATTAGCTTCTAATTTTAGTGATTTGCAAAATGCCACAACCAATAAATATTTTAGAAAAAATAATACGATTTGGTTTAAATTAGTGTCTAATCAAATAGCATCAACAGCAGGTCAATGGCAAATTGGCGCTGATTTTAAATACACTACGGGACTTGTTCAGATTTGTCAGGACAATACTTGCTCTAATCCTGACGGAACTACCTCTACGGCCACCTTTATTGATTATGGTGAAGGGAATGACGATCGAGACAACTTAACGACAAGTGATAATTTGCCCATTTCCACGCTCACCACCAATGTTGGTAATGCTAATTTTACCGTGACTAACAATGGTAATGGACAAGACGGTTATACTGATTATTCTCTCAAATTTTCAAGACAAGTTTGGGAGGCTTTTAAAACCTTAAATATTGACTACACTGGTCCAAACGTAGAAATATTGGTAAAAAATACACAAAATGAATTTACCAGTTTAGGTACCTACGCATCAACTGATATTGCTAAAATCAATTTGAGTAATTTTTATGATCGTAAAGTACTTACTAAAATAGATGGGCTTGTGCTAAGATTCAATGAGTCCAATATTGGCAGTAGTTTAAATACCAACGCTTCCATGGCAGTCCAAATCCGTTCTATCAAATTAGGGTATGATGCGCCAACCAGTTACAGTGTATCGCTTTCACCAACAAGCGTAGATACTGATGGTGACGGTATGACTGATATTATTGAGGCTCAAAATTGCAGAAGTTTTACCAGTGCCGCTGATTTTAGCCTTGATTTTGATACACCACAAGACTCAACAAGTATTTGGAGAAGTTCGGGAATACCCAATTTAACTGTAAAAAATGGAGTAATTTCTGGTAGTTCAGGATATTTTTACAAGCTTTCAAATTATAGCTTTAATGGCTCATCAATTAGTAGATTAAGGATTAATATGAAAGTAAGCCAAAACGGGACTGTGAAAATTTATTGGGCAAATGAAGATGGGGGCTTTTCTGAGTCTCGTACAGTAAGGGCTAATTATACGGGTAATGGAGCTTGGCAAATTGTGGAATTTAATCTGTCAGCCAATGTAAATTGGATGGGGAAAACGATAAACTCCATAAGAATTGATCCCGTAACTGCACCAAATGTAACTTTTTCGGTTGATTGGTTAAGGTCAGTAGATTATACGGAATGTCCTTGTGCAGCACAAAAAGTAGTACAAGCCACTTCAACCATTGAAAATTGGACGTACTATGGTGAACCCAACTCAATTGATTATTTATTTGCCATGGAACACAACCCAGTGGGGGGAAATACCTTACCCTTTACCGCATCAATCACCCTAAACAAACTGTGTGATGCCAATAATGATGTCCATAAAGTAACGGA
>JAYVIK010000281.1:0-22338 GCA_043770265.1 Flavobacterium sp.
ATGTTTATTAGTTTTCAAATATAGCTAAATTCATTGATTTTTCAGGGGTAAAAAGGTTTTTTCAAATATTCAAATTGCATAAAAAAGCCCCGAAATAGACTTTTACAACTTAAATTTCAAAATTACTTCTTCTTCAATTTCTCTCTAAAAAAATCAATAGTTCTTGTCCAAGACAAAGTAGCTGCTTTTTCATCAAATCGCGGCGTCGTATTGTTGTGAAAACCGTGATTAACACCTTCGTAAAAATAGGCGGAATACGCTACTTTATTCTTTTTGAGAATAGCTTCAAAAGCAGGCCAACCTTCGTTCACTCTGCTGTCTAATTCAGCATACTGTAAAAGTAGCGGCGTAGTTATTTTCTCGGCATCCTCGGCTGTGGGTTGCCCACCATAATAAGGGACTGCAGCCGGTAAAGATGGGATTTTGACTGCCATCATATTCGAAATCCAACCGCCAAAACAAAACCCTACCACGCCAACACAACCATTACAATCTTTATGTGATTTGAGGTATTCGTAGGCGGCAATAAAGTCTTCTAACATTTCTTCGCGAGTCCGTTTTTTTTGTAATTCTCTTCCGGCATCATCATTTCCGGGATAGCCACCCAAAGGGGACAAAGCATCTGGTGCCAGAGTAATAAATCCTTCTAGAGCAGCTCTTCTTCCCACATCTTCAATATAGGGATTCAAACCTCGATTTTCGTGAACTACAATAATTCCTGCTAGTTTTTTCTTAGTTCCTGTGGGTTGGGATAAAAGTCCTTTTATTTTTCCTCCACCTTTTGGGGATTCGTAAGTGATGAATTCGGATTTTAGTCTTGGATCTTTGGGTTGTATTGTAATAAAATCCACATAATTGGGTGTCATAAAACTAAGTAGCGATGGTAATGTTAGGCTACCTACAGCAAATAGTGATAGTTTTTCGATGAATTGCCTTCTTTCAATTTTATTGTGAGCGTAGTCATCATACAAGTCAAATACTTCTTGACTAATATCTTCTTTGGTTAGTTTCTTCATAGTGTTTTTTTTTAGAAAGCAATTTAGGAAATAAAATGAATGGTTACTACTAGCAAATAGTTTTATCTGTATCGTTTTTGGTTTATGTATTTCAATAGTCCAAATGCAGATACTAAAGTCCAACATCCTTCCAAGATTATAAAGGGCAAATACTTCATCAAAACCGAGGCTAAACAAGCTAATCCTGCTCCAAAAAAATTCAATTGCAAATAAACCAAACTGTCTTTTTCGATTTTGTTTGTCATATTCAAGAAATAGGCAATTAACAAAATGGTTACCCCGATAAATCCGATTATGTCTGTTGTTGTCATCTTTTTAGGGTTGAAAATTTTTTGAGAAGTTTAATACTTGCAATTTATATCATCTAACGCATATTTTGTAATGCATTTCTATATTTTTTGGATATATTTTTTTATTTTTTTTACATTGACTAAATATTTTTATACCTTTGTTTAATAAATATCAAAAAATGATAAACAACGCATACAACGTTAAGACTATTTTTAGCATTAAAGATTTAGAAAACTTATCCGGAATAAAAGCACATACAATACGAATTTGGGAAAAAAGATACAATGTTTTGCAACCCATGCGTTCCACTACCAATATCAGGAATTATGACTTGCAGAGTTTGCAAAAGCTATTAAATGTTGTTTTGTTGCACGACTATGGATATAAAATATCTAGAATTGCCGAGAATTCCACCGAAAAAATTGAGCTTCTTGTAAGAGAAATAATTTCTGAAAAAAGCATAAAAACTCATGCCATAAATGCTTTCAAAATGGCTATGATTAATTTTGATCAAGCTTTATTTTTTAACACTTACAATAATTTGCTTTCGGGAAAAAGCTTTCGCGAAATTTTTTATGAAGTCGTAATTCCTTTAATGGAGGAAATAGGTTTGTTGTGGCAAGCTGGAACGGTTACTCCTGCACAAGAGCATTTTATAACCTTTTTAATCAAACAAAAACTGCTTTTAAACACTGAAAAACTTCAAATTCTGGAACCTAAATATACCGATAAAGTTTTCGTTCTATATCTTCCAGAAAACGAAATTCACGAGTTGGCTTTAATGTATTTGAATTATGAAATTTTATTAAAAGGCTACAAGACCATATATCTCGGAGAAAGCGTGCCAATTGATAGTTTAATAGATATGAACAAATATTATGACAATATTGTTTATGTTTCTTATCTTACCGTACAGCCCACAAAAGATGCTATAAATGATTATGTAGAGGAAATTACTAGCAAGATTATCAATCCTAATTCGCAAGTTTATCTTTTAGGACGAATGACAGAGTTTATAGATAGTACAAATATTTCAGATAATGTTTTAGTTTATAAATCGATTTCCGATTTTGTTCAAGAACTATAATTTATTGTTAATTAAATTATTTTTGTTTAATATATATTTACATTTGCTAAACAAATGAAAAAATCAATTACAATTATTGGGTCAGGTTTTTCCTCCCTAGCCGCTTCTTGTTATTTGGCCAAAGAAGGTTATAAGGTAACTGTTCTCGAAAAAAACCATACCGTAGGAGGTCGAGCCAGACAATTAGTTAAAGATGGCTTTACTTTCGACATTGGTCCCACATGGTATTGGATGCCTGATGTTTTCGAGAAATTCTTTGCTGATTTCGGCAAAGTGCCTTCAGATTATTACCATCTTGACAAACTCAATCCGGCTTACGCTGTCTATTTCGATGAGTTAGATAGTATTCAAATTCCTGATAATTTAAAAGATATACTAGATATTTTTGAAAACCAAGAAAAAGGAAGTTCAAAACATTTAGAAGCATTTCTTGACAATGCCAAACACAACTATGACGTGGCCATCAAAGATTTAGTGTACAGGCCAGGCATTTCGATTACGGAATTGATTACCCCGGTGACAATAAAAAAAGCCAACCAGTTTTTTACGACTATTAGGACTTCTGTTCGGAAAAACATCAAGGATAATCGTCTGCAACAAATAATGGAATTTCCCGTTTTGTTTCTCGGAGCCAAACCGTCGAATACGCCTTCATTTTATAGTTTTATGAATTATGCAGATTTTGGTTTGGGTACTTGGCATCCCAAAGGCGGAATGTACGAAGTAGTAAAAGCAATGGATGCGCTGGCAAAAGAATTAGGCGTTGAAATCAAAACAAATCAAAATGTTGAGAAAATAAATGTAGAAAATGGTGTAGTAAAAAGTGTGGTTTCAAATGGGGAAACTGTTTATTCCGACGTTGTTTTAAGCGGAGCCGATTACCATCATACCGAAACTTTATTGGATCAAAAGTACCGAGGATATTCCGAAAAATATTGGGATTCAAAAATATTTGCACCATCCTCTCTTTTGTTTTATGTAGCTTTTGATAAAAAAATAAAGAATGTTTCGCATCACACTTTGTTTTTCGACACCGAGTTTGATGTTCATGCCAAAGACATTTATGATAATCCTAAATGGCCAGAGAAACCATTATTCTATGCTAGTTTCCCCAGTATAACAGATGTTTCTGTGGCTCCTGAAGGAAAAGAAGCTGGGATTTTCTTAATTCCAATAGCGCCTGGAATTGAAGATACTCCTGAAATAAGAGAAAAATATTTCAAAAATATTATAGAACGTTTTGAAACCTTGACACAACAAAAAGTAATGGATAGCATTATTTTTAAAGAAAGTTTTTGTGTTACTGATTTTATTAATGATTACAATTCATACAAAGGAAACGCTTATGGATTGGCCAATATTCTTACTCAAACTGCTTTTTTAAGGCCTAAGATTATTAGCAAAAAAGTAAAAAATTTATTTTTTACCGGACAATTGACCGTTCCAGGACCAGGTGTTCCACCTTCGATAATTTCAGGAAAAATAGTTTCTGACTTGATTCACAAAAGTTTTGAAAAAAATTAGCCAATACTGAGTTGATTTTATATTTTTGAAAACTGAAAGCAAATTTTAACCATATTGACTTTTAAAAGTCTTTTTACAGCAATTGATTAATAGTATTTATTAAATGAAAAAATTATTTGATGATGTATCTTTTAAATGTAGTGTCTTAGTGACTAAAAGCTATAGTACTTCATTTTCTATGGCTGTACACACGCTTGCTCCAAGTATTAGAGATGCCATTTACAGTGTTTATGGTTTTGTTCGTTTTGCCGATGAAATTGTCGATTCTTTTCACGGTTTTGATAAAGAAACTTTAATCGATGATTTTGAAAAAGAATATTACAAAGCACAAAAATTGGGTATTAGTTTGAATCCAATTTTGAATTCTTTCAAACAAACCGTGAATAAATACAATATTACGGACGATATGATTCAATCTTTCCTAAAAAGTATGAAAATGGATTTGATTAAATCGGATTATCATACTACTGAGGAGTATAAAGAATATATTTATGGATCCGCTGATGTTGTTGGTTTAATGTGTTTGAAAGTTTTTGTTAACGGTGATAATGATAAATATGACGAGTTGAAAGATGAAGCAATGCGTTTGGGTTCTGCTTTTCAAAAAGTTAATTTCTTGCGAGATTTGAAAGACGATAATCTGGTTTTGAATCGGAATTATTTCCCTGGAGTTGATTTGAAATCCTTTGACGAAAAGTCTAAAGCGATGATTATCAAAGAAATTGAAGAAGATTTCAGAGTGGCTTTTCAAGGAATTAAAAAATTGCCTTTAGAAGCCAAGTTTGGAGTTTACACCGCTTATGTATATTATAAAAAATTATTAAAAAAACTAGAAAATACACCTTGCGTTGAAATCAGAAATTCAAGAATTAGAATTTCTAATTATACTAAGGGACTTTTATTTGCTAATTCTTTTGTAACTTACAAATTGAAATTAGTTTAACTTTATTCCTTTATACAAATAATAAAAAATTTTAAAATGATACCTTTTCTAATTTTTTTGTGTACTTATTTACTAATGGAAGGCATTACTTGGTGTACCCATAAGTTTGTAATGCACGGTTTTTTATGGTATTTACACGAGGATCATCATCAACCTAAATATGCAAACATATTTGAACGAAACGATTTGTTTTTTGTGATTTTTGCCATTCCAAGTATTATTTTGTTTGATGTGGGAGCTTCAGCAGGTTTCGATTACCGATTTTTCATTGGTTTGGGCATTTTTGCTTATGGTTTAAGTTATTTTATTGTTCACGATATCTTTATTCATCAACGATTTAAGTTATTTAAAAACACAAAAAATAAATATTTAATTGCATTGCGCAAAGGTCATAAAGTACACCATAAACACATGGAAAAGGAACACGGCGAATGTTTTGGTATGCTATTTGTTCCTTTCAAATATTTTAAAATTTAATTTAGTTTCACTTTGTAACAAGGCAAAAAGTCTTTTATAGATTGTTTCTTAGTCGTGAATTCGTTCCAAAAACACAATTATAGTCCGCTTTTCGGACATTTCAAATACTATGTCTTTATATTTATTTTTAAATATTAGTTCTCTTTTAGTTCCTTTTTTGTATAGTTTTGATAACAGAATGAAGTATATTAAACGGTGGAAGGCCGTTTTTTCTGCTATAATTTTAACTGCAATTTTCTTCACTATTTGGGATATTATTTTTACTAAAATAGGGGTATGGAGTTTCAATCCTCGCTACCATTCCGGAATTGAGTTTTTTGATTTACCAATAGAAGAATGGTTGTTTTTTGTTTGCATTCCGTATGCGAGTATCTTTATTCATTTTGCTTTTCATTATTTTTATCCCAAAGTTTCTCTTTCGGATAGAACAGTGAAAAGTATATATTGGGTTTTGATGGCGATTCTTATACCCACCATTTTTATTCAATACGATAAATTATACACTGCTATCAATTACACAGTTTTGGTACTATTATTAACCTACACGGTTTTTAAAGTTCCCCATATTTTGAATACTTTTTTTATTACGTTCCTGATTGTACTAATTCCATTTTCGATTGTCAACGGAATTCTTACTGGGAGTTTTATCGATGAACCTGTAGTGTACTATAATAATGCCGAAAATCTAGGAATTCGTTTAGGAACAATCCCAATTGAAGATATTGGTTATGCCTTTTCGATGCTGTTGATGAGCTTAGTTTTAATTAAAAAAATAGAAAAACCATTAACTCAGCAAGGATATAAATAGACGGAATGGTTCAAAAACCAAATTAAATTTTTTAAAAATGAAAGTATATACCAAAGAAACGGTTCAATATGTAAATGCAAGTGTCGAAGAATGTTGGGCTTTCTTTTCGAGTCCAAGAAATTTGCAAAAAATCACGCCTACTGATATGGGTTTTCAAATCACCGATTTTGATAATAAACCAATGTATGCGGGACAAATTATACAGTACAAAGTGTCGCCTCTTGCTGGTGTGAAATTAAGTTGGATGACGGTAATCACTTACGTGAAAGAAAATAGTTATTTTGTTGATGAACAGCGTTTTGGTCCTTATGCTTTATGGCATCACAAACATTTTTTTGAAGCCACTGAAAACGGTACAAAAATGACCGATTTGGTTCATTATGCTTTGCCTTTGGGTTTCATTGGTAGAATAATGAATACATTGGTGGTGAAAAATAAATTGAAAGAAATTTTCGATTTTCGAACTAAAAAAGTGGACGAAATGTTTAATTCTAAAAAATGAGTAAACCAGAAATAACCTTTTTTTGGTTTCGTAGGGATTTGCGTTTGGAAGATAATGTAGGTTTGTTTCATGCATTACAATCTCAATCTCCTGTAATTCCTTTGTTTATTTTCGACGAGGCAATTCTAGATAGTTTACCCCAAAACGATGCTAGAGTTGGTTTTATTCACGATTCGCTTTCTAAGATTAATGTAAAACTACAGGAATCAGGAAGTTCTCTTTTGGTAAAAAAAGGAAAAACTCAGGAAGTTTGGCAACAGCTTATTCAAGAATTTGATGTCAAAGAAGTTTTCTTTAATAAAGATTACGAGCCTTATGCTATCAAAAGAGATTTAGCTATTTGCGAAGTATTGAAAACGAATAAAATAAAATCTTTCTCTTTCAAAGATCAAGTGATATTTGAAGAAAAAGAAATTACAAAAGCCGATGGGTTGCCTTATACCGTTTACACGCCTTTTAAAAATAAATGGTTAGAAAAATACAACTCAATGGCTCCAGTTCAAGAATTTGATGCTACAGATACCTTTTCTAATTTCCATAAAAACAATTTTGTTTTTCCAACATTAGAACAAATAGGATTTGAGGAAAGTACCATAAAAGTCATTCCACATAATCTCAAAAATGTTTCGAATTACCACCAAACACGAGATTTTCCTGCTTTGGATAGTACCTCACATCTTTCGCCACATTTGCGTTTTGGTACCGTCAGCATACGTAAATTAGTGAATTGGGCGGGGAAGAAAAACGATGTTTTTTTGAGCGAATTGATTTGGAGAGAGTTTTTTATGCAAATTTTGTTTAGTTTCCCAAAAGTGGTTACTCACAATTTCAAATCGGCTTACGACGGAATTCAATGGCGGAATGACGAAGACGATTTCAAACGTTGGTGTTCTGGCACAACGGGTTATCCAATGGTCGATGCGGGAATGCGGGAATTGAACGAAACGGGTTATATGCACAACCGAGTTCGAATGGTGGTAGGGAGTTTTCTTTGCAAGCATTTGTTAATCAATTGGCAATGGGGCGAAGCTTATTTTGCTCAAAAGTTGTTGGATTTTGAATTATCTTCCAATGTCGGAAACTGGCAATGGGCAGCGGGAACGGGTTGTGATGCAGCACCTTATTTTCGGGTTTTCAATCCTGAAATACAGCTTAAGAAATTTGACGAAAAGGGAATTTACATCCGAAAATGGATTCCAGAATTCGATTTAGGATATGGAAAACCTATGGTAGATCATGCATTCGCCAGAGATAGAGCGATTGCTACTTACAAAGAGGGAATTCTGAAATGATTTTTTTAAACCATTTAGAAAATTAAGAAAAATTAAGTTTTAATTTCTTAATGAACCTTAACTACCTTAATGGTTTTACTTTTTTAAATTATACCAGTACTATTAGTTGATTAATTTATTCAACATTCCTTGAAAAATAAATCCGTGAAAGGGCAAAACTGAATACCAATACAGGTGTCCCCAAAATCCATCTGGCTTAAATGTAGCTGATTGGTAAAGGGTATTATTAATGATTTTGAATTCGAGCCAAGCTTCTCCAGGCAATTTCATCTCGGCATATAAAACCAATTTGCCTTCTTGTTTATTGGCATACAACACGCGCCAAAAATCTAAAGCATCTCCTGCGTGAATTTCGTGTTTGTTAGTTCTACCTCTACGAGAACCAACTCCACCAAATAATTGGTCGATAAAGCCTCGTAAATTCCACAACCAATCACCGTAATACCAGCCGGTTTCTCCGCCGATAGACCAAATTCTATCGATGGTAAAATCTCGATTTTCTATTCCTTTTTTTCTTCTGTCGATGTAGCAATCTTTCTTTGGAACTTTCAAAAATTTGGAGATGTTGCTTTTAAATCTGCCACTGATTAGGGAATCTTTCCAACTCGAAGCCACTTTATCTTCATCCACTTTTATCAAGGCCCGTGATAAGGCTTGTTCATAGGACATGGGTTTTACACCCAACAAATCATTAATTTTATTGTCTCTGCAAACGACTTCCACCTTCATACTGCTTACTAATGCCGAAGCCAATTTATAGGAAGTTGAAGTCACGAAATACAACCAATAGGAAGATAATTTTGGTGTCATTATGGGTACAGTATAAATCCACCTTTTTAATTTTTTCGCTTTGGCGAAACCCAAAAGCATTTCTTTGTAGGTCAAAATATCTGGCCCTCCAATATCGAAGCTTTGGTCATAAGTAACAGGGTTCAGTAATGATTTTGATAAAAACTCCAAAACATCTGGAATGGCAATGGGCTGACATCGGGTATCGAGCCATCTTGGAGTAATCATCACCGGGAGTTTGTTAATCAAATCCCGGATAATTTCAAACGATGCACTTCCAGAACCCACTATGATGCCAGCTCTCAATGTTGTCATGGCAAATTTTCCACTATTCAAAACATCTTCCACTTTTTTTCTAGAGGATAAATGTTTAGAAAGTGATTTGTCATTAACGATTCCACTCAAATAGATTACTTGTTTGGCGTTTGTTTTATCAATGGCATACACAAAATTTTCTGCAGAAATTTTTTCTAATTCGTCGTAATTATTGTCTGAACCCGACATCGAATGAATCAGATAGTACGCCGCATCAATATCGATAGGGATTTCATTTAGTGTTTCAATTTCTAGAAAATCTACTTCGATTACCGAAACTTTATTCTGAAATTCTTCAGGACAGTAAAACCTGTTTTTGTCTCTAACACAACAGATTACTTCGTGTCCTTGACTTACCAAAAGAGGTAAAAGTCGCTTTCCGATGTAACCTGTAGCGCCTGTTAAGAGAATTTTCATTTGTTGGAATTTAACTCTTCAAAGTTAACTTAATTTATTGGAAACCAAACTTATAAATTCTCTTCTAGTTTTATTTTTTTCAAAAGCTCCAGTAAAAGACGAGGTTGTAGTAACTGAATTTTGCTTTTGAATACCTCGCATACACATACACATGTGTTGGGCTTCAATAACTACGGCAACGCCCAACGGATTTAGCGCTTCTTGAATACAAGCTTTAATTTCATCTGTCAATCGTTCTTGCACTTGCATTCTTCGTGCAAAAGCATCAACAACTCTGGGAATTTTACTTAAACCAACAATTTTACCATCAGGAATATAAGCAATATGCGCTTTCCCAAAAAACGGTAACATGTGGTGCTCACACATCGAATACACTTCAATGTCTTTTACGACAATCATTTGCTTGTGATCTTCAGTAAACAACGCTGATTTTAGAATTTCTAAAGGGTCTAAACCATATCCGTGAGTCAAATATTGCATCGCTTTTGCTGCTCTTTCAGGTGTTTTTAGAATGCCTTCTCTATAAATATCTTCGCCTAAATTTTCAATAATTGAGCGATAACCATCAGCTAAAACTTTAGTTGTTTCAGCATTATAAATGTCTTTTTTTTCGTATCCTTTAATTTCTTCTATTACCATTTTCTAATTTCTAATTTTAATTTTTATCTAGATTTTAAATGTCACAATCCCATAATCCATTTCAAAAACTTGACCAGAGATGGACGTTGCGTGATCCGAAATGAGGTAATTGGCCATACTCGCCACTTCTTCTGGTTTCAAATAATTTTTCATCGGATGGCGTTCCTTCATGTTTTCTTTCATTCGATCATTTCGTAAAATTCCTGCCGCAAGTGAAGTTTCGGTAATAGTAGGAGCAATGGCATTGATTCGAACAACCGAGGCTAATTCAGCTCCGAGTGATTTTACCAAACCTTCGACTCCAGCTTTTGCAGTAGCAATACTAGCGTGAAATGGCATTCCTAGTTTTGCTGCCACAGTGCTGAAGAGAAGGATAGATGGATTTGACCCTTTTTTCAAAACAGGCAAATATTTTTGTATTGTTTTTACCGCACCAATCACATTTATTTCAAAATCATTTCTAAAATCATCGATACTCAAACTACCAATCGGTTTCAGGTTAATAGAACCTGGACAATATATCAAAACGTCAATGTTTTCAATCTCTGGAAGTGTGTCTTGCAACACATTTACAGAGTAATGTTTTAGGTTTGGGTGCGAAATATCGGGAGCATTTCGGCTAAAGTTGTGTACGATGTTGTTTTCTAATTGTTGTAACAAAATAGCATTTCCTATTCCTTTGCTACCACCAATAATTACTATATTCTTCATATTCTATCTCTTAGAAATTTTGTTGTTGTTGATTTGTCTTTGTCTGCTGCATTTGAATCTGCCTTCTTGAAAATCCCTGAGTTTTTCATGTTTTGTTTTGCGACCTTGTACTCTTTCACGCCACATTTTGAAACTAGAAGGTTTCATTTCGTTCCGCATTAGGTTGATGACTTCTTGTTCTTTCAAGCCAAATTGAACTAAAATGGCATCGAAAGTAGTTCGGTCTTCCCAAGCCATTTCTATGATTCGGTCTTTTTCAATGTCGCTGAGTTCCTTTTTCAATTTTGGTATTTTTTAAATTCATTCACTACAATTTTTGCTTTCAAATCGAACATCAAATTGTATAGTCCAAAGAAAGTTCGGTTCATGTAGATGAAATGTTTCGAACCGCGATTGCCGTTCATTTTCCTTAAATTAGTATCTTTTGAAAATCGTTCGCCTAATTTTGCAATATTTTCAAAAAATTCTGCATCCGAGAAATCGAAAGTTTCAGACTGAAAAGGCTGCGTAAAAAGCGACAATAAATCGTAAAACAATTGTGTAAAATAGTCTGTTTCTGCTGCCGAATCATCTTCTCTTAAGATTTCTAATTCGAATAATTTTTCTCTAAATAGGTCTTTATTGTCAATGACTTTCTTGTCGATTAACTCAAAATAGGGAAAGTAAAATTCTTTTGGAATTTGTTTCATACAACCAAAATCGATTGCCACGAGCTGATTTTCGGAACTTACCAAAAAATTACCCGGGTGAGGATCGGCATGTACTTTTCTCAGAACATGAATTTGATACATATAAAAATCCCAAAGCGCTTGTCCTAATTTGTCAGCAACTACTTGATTGGTATTTTTTTGCGCAAACTCAGAAATATGAATTCCAGTCATCCAGTCCATCGTTATGATTTTCTCTGAGGAATATTCGGGGTAATAATTTGGGAATATTAAATTTTCGATTTTTTTACAAGCCTTTACCACTTCTTGACTTTGTTTCAGTTCCAATAAATAGTTGGTTTCTTCGGTCAATTTGTCTTCGACTTCCTTAAAATATTTATCAGAATCTTTACCTTGAAGATTAAACATTCGAACCGCAATGGGTTTTACCAAAGCTAAATCGGAGGAAATACTGTTAGCAACACCAGGATATTGAATTTTTACTGCTAGTTTTTTACCGTCTTTCACAGCCATGTGAACTTGTCCTATACTAGCTGCATTAACAGAAAAAGCATCAAATTCATCGAAAATTTCATAAGGCGATTTGCCAAAATTGCTCTTGAACGTTTTCAGTACCAATGGAGCCGAAAGTGGCGGTACAGAGAATTGCGATAAAGAGAATTTCTCCACGTAGGCTTGTGGTAAAAAACTTTTGTCCATACTCAACATTTGAGCTACTTTTAGTGCGCTTCCTTTGAGGCTTTTAAGTCCGTCATAAATGTCTTCGGCGTTGTTTTCATTGAGTTTATCACGATTCAAATCGCTATTCACCATCTTTTCGCCGTAATATTTCAGGTAATTGACACCCACTTTGGCACCGGTTTGAACCAGTTTTGTGGCTCTTTCTATTTTCGAAGTAGGGATGTAGTCTATTGTTTTCATTAGTTTTTATGAGTTTTTTCTTTGAATAGAAACTTTCCAAGATCTAGAACGCTTTCTAAAGGAACAATATTGAAAACGTCAAAAACGGCTTTCACTGATTTTTCTATAAACAAATCTGTTTTTTCAAAAGCGGCCGATTCGTCGTCTATCCAGAATTTTAAAATCAAAAGAAACTGAAGCCAAGACGATTCCTTAATTGCTTTTTCTTGAAAATTTTGAAGTTTGTCATATTGTGTTCTCACTTCGTCAGTAATAATTTCCGAAACATAATTTTTAAATTCAGTTCGGAGGCCTGACAATAGCATCAGATTTTTCAACTGGTTCTTATTTTCGTTTAAAGTTAGGAGCACATAACTTCTATTGGCAGTCAATATTTCAAAAAATGTAAAATAGAAACTCAACATCTTGCTCTTCATATCGTAGTTATCGTAAGCAGGATCTTTTTGAATCATTTCTATAGTTTTATCTATAAATAATTTATAAATTTCTTTCTCTACACTTTCTAAAGTGCCAAAAAAGGTATAGAAAGTGGCTTCATCAAAACCATTTTCTTTTGCAAATTGATACACAGACTTTGGTTTATGAGCATTTTCTAGACGATAATTCATATACATAGAAACAATTTTGTCTCTAGTTATGGTGGTTTTTTTAGTTGCCATTTTATATAATTTTAAATTACGGTGTAAAGATACAAATTGTTTAACTTAAAATAGTAAATGTTAAACAAAAATATTTGTTAATGTTTGATTCTCTATTTATATTGCCTAAATTTGTACTATGAAAAAGAACGTATTAATTACAGGTGGAACTGGTTTTATTGGAAAATACTTAACCCGTTCGTTGATTCAAAATGATTTCTCAGTTTCGATTTTTAGTAGAAGTGGGAAGAAGAATACTGATGCTATTTCTTATTTTAAATGGGATATCGATAGTCATTATATTGATGAAGAAGCCGTTTTGAAAGCTGACTATATTATTCATCTTGCAGGCGAAGGAATAGCCGACAAACGATGGTCTAATAATAGAAAAGAAGCCATTGTGCAAAGCAGAGAAAAATCCATTCAGTTGATATACGACGTTTTGAAAAAGCACAACAAGAAATTAGACGCTTTTGTTTCAGCATCAGGTGTCGGGATTTACGGAGCGGTCAATGGTCCGGAAGTTTGTACCGAAACATCTGCTGCTGTCAACGACTTTTTAGGTACAACTTGTCAGAAATGGGAAGCCGCTGCTGATACCATCGCGAGTTTGGGAATTCGTACTGTAAAAATTAGAACGGGATTAGTACTTGGAAAAGAGGAAGGTTTTTTGAAGAAATTAACCCCTATTTTCAAAATGAAATTAGGTTCAGCACTAGGCTCTGGAAAACAGTATATGCCTTGGATTCATATAGATGATTTGTGTGCAATTTACCTTCAATCGATTCAAAATGACCAAATGTCAGGTGCTTACAATGCTGCAATCAATGACAATACCAACAATGAAATCTTTTCTAAAACCTTGGCGAAGGTATATGGATATTCTATTTGGTTGCCCAAGGTTCCTGCTTTTCTGATACAAATAGTACTGGGTGAAATGTCATTAATTATTTTAAAAGGAAGAAGAGTTTCTTCGGACAAAATTGAAAAAACAGGATTTCAATTTCAATTCAAATCGCTTGAATTAGCACTCAAGGATTGCTTGGACAAATAGTCTTACTGCAACAAAAAACGACTGCTAATAATTACCGTTCCCGCTATTTTCATACTTAATATTTCTGGGATTTCAATATTGAAATCCTTAACATTTATATTGAAATTAGAAACAATTTCTAATTTAGTATCTCTTTGTTGGAGCACCACAATTGTATTTATTTTTTTTGTTTTTCCGTGTATTTTTAATTCTCCTTTCAGTTTAAATTTCTTGGGTGTTGAGTCTAAGACATTCAAATTAAAACCCACAATCGTTCCTTTAAAATAAGCAGTAGGATAACGATCAGTTTCTAAATATTTTTGATTAAAATGTTCTTCCATTAAGGACAGCTTAAACCGAAATTCTTGTATTGGTACCACTATATTTAATGCTCCAGTTTTCGGAATTAAAATACAAGAAACAGTCTTATTCGTTGCGGTAACTTCTTCGTACAAAGGAACAGAGGCTTCAAATTTGATGATGCCAACAGTTGTAGCCATCTCTTTTTGAGCGGACAAAATATTGACTAAAAAAATTACAGTGATTATAATAATTTTTTTCATAGTACTATGAATTGAATTATCTAAAGTTACGCAATTTATTAGTTGAATTGACTATAACGACCAATTATATTATTGGGTTTTTATTTTAAAAGGAGAAGTCTCTTTTTTTACTTCGATGATAAAATACTTAGAATCGCCCCACCAAGGGAATGATTTATACCGTTCTATATAAGATAATTTCACATAATGACCTTCCATTTCTTTCAGGTCTGAAATTACCTTTTCATTACTGTCTAATACCGAGAAACTAAAAATTTGAGCCCCCGAAATGCCTTGACTCAATTCTCCTTCATACGTTTTGAAAATTATTCCTTTATGGCTAAACTTGATCAATTCACCAGAGCGAACGCCTTCGCTATAAGTAGCATTATACAAAAAGGCAAAGTAGCCAACAGCAAATAACACTATAATTCCAATTGTAATTCCTAAAAATTTTTTCATACTATTCTAATTTAATTCTAGATTTTCGTCTTTTCCAGCCCTAGTTAATATGTTTTCTGGGAGTGATTTTTGTGTTTTTGCCCCCATCTTTTTTAAATTTTCAACCCTTTTTATCAAGTTGCCACTTCCGTCAAAAAGTTTATTCATGGCTCCAGAATATTCTGTTTTGCTTTCATCAATTCGTTTGCCAATTTTTATTAAATCTTCTAAAAAACCGTGAAATTTATCATACAAAGCTCCCGCTTGACGCGCAATTTCAAAAGCATTTTCTTGTTGTTTTTGGTTCGTCCACATACTGTCAATGGTTCTCAAAGTCGCCAATAGGGTAGAAGGGGTCACAATCACAATATTTTTCTCGAATGCTTTGTTGTATAAAGTCGTGTCATCGTTCAGTGCCAAGGCAAAAGCGGGTTCCATTGGAATAAATAAAAGTACAAAATCAGGGCTTTCTATTTGGTATAAATCGTGGTAATTTTTATCGCTCAATTGTTCTACATGGCGTTTGATAGAATTGACGTGCTCTTTTAAAAAGCCCACTTTTAATTGTTCGTCTTCTTCATTGATGAATTTTTCATAAGCTGTTAGCGACACTTTCGAATCGACAATCATCTTTTTGCCATCAGGAAGATTGATCACCACATCCGGAAAAACACGTTGTCCGTCAATGTTGAGGTGGGATTGTTGAACAAAATATTCTCGGTCTTTTTCCAATCCTGATTTTTCCAAAACGCGTTCCAAAATCAACTCACCCCAATTGCCTTGCATTTTGCTATCGCCTTTTAAGGCTTTGGTCAGGTTCAAGGTTTCCTTACTCATTTGCAAATTCATTTCTTTCAAACCCAAGATTTGTTGGCGCAAAGCCGCATGATAATCAATGCTTTCTTTGTGCGTATCTTCGACTTTCTTTTCGAATAATTGAATTTTATCTTGCAAAGGCGACAAGATATTTTTCATATTCTCCTTATTTTGTTCAGTGAACTTGCTTGATTTTTCGTCCAATATTTTATTGGCTAAATTCTCGAATTCCTTGGTGAATTTCTCCTGAAGTTTTTCTACCTCTTCCTTTTGTTCTTTGTTGCGTTGCCAAAGATTTTCAAAATCAACTTCTTTTTTGGTCAACTGAATGGTTAAACTGTCTTTTTCGTTTCTAATGTTTTCTTTCTCAGTATTTAAAAAATCAAGTTGCTTTTCGAAGGTGTTTTTTTCTGTTGAAAACTGCTCTTTTTGTTGGTTGATTTGGTTGCTTGAAGCAATTAATTTTTCTTCCAAACTTATTTTTTCAGATTGAAATCGTGCCGAAAATAGGAGTTTTCCAATAAAGATACCAATAGCGAGAGCGATTATAAACACCAATAAAAAAGGAAGCATATTTGCCATAAATGAATGTATTTATTGTGATTACGTAGAGACAGGTCGCGACCTGTCCGTATTGATTGCGTAGGGACAGGTTGCGACCTGTCCGTACTTTGTAAAAGTATGAAATTATTAGAAGGATTTTTAAAATTATATTTAGGAATGTTTAAAAAGTAAAAAAAGAAGCCAACAAAAAATTTCTTTCTTATTGGCTTCTACAAAAAAAACCAAAAACTTTATTCTTCTAATTTGATATTTCCTCGATCTTCGTGATTGTCGGGATCCGAATTGGGATAACGGTGAGCTGTAATATCCGAGTTGTGGTCTTTGTTTTCGATCATTCTTTGGACTTCCTTATCTGAAAATAGTTCTACACTAGAACTGGGTTGTTGGTTCTCTTCACTATTATTTTGTTCCGGATTGGCATCGACATTTCGTGCTCTATGTACAATTTTTTGGTCGCCATTACTGTTGGTTTCGACTTCTGCCACCAGTTTTGTAGCGGTAGGATCATAATTTTCAGGTAGGATTTCGTTGGTGAATTCCTCTGGCGTATTTTGCTTATTGTTTATCTTTTTTGAACCTAAATCATTATTTTCCATAGCGTTTGTTTTTAGTATGAATAGTATCAACTTTTATAAAGATATTGTATTTGCTTGTGGTAATGGTATTATTTAACAAAGCATGTAGTTTGTAAAATGAAGCTAGGATTGAAAAAAGAGGAGCTGTACGTATTTTAAGTTTTAATTATTTTTTTGAAAACCAATTGTTTTAGCATTAGTTTTAGTTTTTTTCCAGGACGGAAAACAATCGAACTGCGTTTTATTTTCGATTTATCCACTTCTTCCGGAGTTGCACTAGCGGTACTTTGTACACTGATTTGAAAAGAACCCAAATGCCCCAACCGAACGATATTTCCTTGTTCTAAAGCAGAAGATATTTCCTTGACAAGACCAATGATAACAGCATAACAATCCGATTGGGTAGCGGAGCAGCTCACAGAAACACGTTCGGATAAATCTTCTAAATCCAGCACACCACTCGAGGCAACCCTAGGGTAATAGGCAATTATGGGATTGGGTTGACTAGGAATATTTTTTTTAGTCACAGTAAAAGGAACAGCCATAGGTAGTAATATTGATAGTTATACGCTCAAAGATACAAAATCGTCTGCACGGAACAAAAAAATGGACAAGGCTAAATTTTTATTTTGCCTTGGCAGTTTGTTTATTTTGTCAGGGCTAATTTATAGTTTTTCTTGATGAAGAAGTGGGAAGGTCAGGTCGCAACCTGACCGTACTAGGGAAAGGGAATAAAATAAAAAGTGCTATAAAAAAAAGTCCCACCGAAGCAGGACTGTAGCGTTGAATTTGATTTTGATGCAAGCAATGTAATGCAGTGCTTTTGCTAATCTTAAGCATCCAATTCACAACGGAAAATCGTCCTTTCGATTTTGTTACAACGATTTTTCGTTGTGAATTGCTTTCAAAATTGTACTTTAGCATATAATTCCCAACCATAAGAAATCAATTTCAAACCACGTCCCTGTTGTGAATTGCTTTCAAAATTGTACTTTAGCATATAATTCCCAACAAAGACGAGGCAACCTACCAACAGCAAATGGTTGTGAATTGCTTTCAAAATTGTACTTTAGCATATAATTCCCAACCGATTGCCCTTACTTAGTTCATAGCGTGAGGTTGTGAATTGCTTTCAAAATTGTACTTTAGCATATAATTCCCAACGCAAAAGATTAGGTATTTCCAAACCTACACGTTGTGAATTGCTTTCAAAATTGTACTTTAGCATATAATTCCCAACCAACAATAAAGAAGCCTACGGCAAAGCCTGTTGTGAATTGCTTTCAAAATTGTACTTTAGCATATAATTCCCAACGGAACTGGAGCGAAAACGCCCATTATGAGCGTTGTGAATTGCTTTCAAAATTGTACTTTAGCATATAATTCCCAACAATATTTAAACGCATCGCTGTAGTTTGTCGGTTGTGAATTGCTTTCAAAATTGTACTTTAGCATATAATTCCCAACGTTTGGGGCGTTCAATGGTTATCTGTTAGTGTTGTGAATTGCTTTCAAAATTGTACTTTAGCATATAATTCCCAACAAAGTCTCGCTTCGTCACCATACATATGCTGTTGTGAATTGCTTTCAAAATTGTACTTTAGCATATAATTCCCAACCCACAAGGAGTGGTTTTGCGTATGTGTGCAGTTGTGAATTGCTTTCAAAATTGTACTTTAGCATATAATTCCCAACTCTGTATTTATGGGTTTGGTAACTCCAATTGTTGTGAATTGCTTTCAAAATTGTACTTTAGCATATAATTCCCAACTATTTTTATGCAATGATTAGTACACCCATTGTTGTGAATTGCTTTCAAAATTGTACTTTAGCATATAATTCCCAACTAATGATGTGCATCTAAAACAGGCAGGATAGTTGTGAATTGCTTTCAAAATTGTACTTTAGCATATAATTCCCAACCCTATGTATTTCCTATTGGACTAGACGGAGTTGTGAATTGCTTTCAAAATTGTACTTTAGCATATAATTCCCAACCATTGTGTAGCATCCGCCGTTATGTGATAGGTTGTGAATTGCTTTCAAAATTGTACTTTAGCATATAATTCCCAACACTGATTATCTTACTTATGTTGACGACTTAGTTGTGAATTGCTTTCAAAATTGTACTTTAGCATATAATTCCCAACTTTTCATTAACTCTTCTGACTGCGTCTGCAGTTGTGAATTGCTTTCAAAATTGTACTTTAGCATATAATTCCCAACTAATGTTACAAATTGCAGCTCAAAAAGAAAGTTGTGAATTGCTTTCAAAATTGTACTTTAGCATATAATTCCCAACACAAAGTTTATTTGTCAAATACTCAAGAAGTTGTGAATTGCTTTCAAAATTGTACTTTAGCATATAATTCCCAACCCTTCAGAGATTGTGCAACATATTGCACAAGTTGTGAATTGCTTTCAAAATTGTACTTTAGCATATAATTCCCAACTTTAGCAGCAGCCAATCCTGTGTTTCCTTTGTTGTGAATTGCTTTCAAAATTGTACTTTAGCATATAATTCCCAACTATGGAAATTTAAATATGTTCGTAGTGTGCGTTGTGAATTGCTTTCAAAATTGTACTTTAGCATATAATTCCCAACTAATTCTTTGAAAGCTAAAATAGTTACGATGTTGTGAATTGCTTTCAAAATTGTACTTTAGCATATAATTCCCAACTTTTACTGTTTTGATTTCCTGAACGGTCGTGTTGTGAATTGCTTTCAAAATTGTACTTTAGCATATAATTCCCAACTCAAAGGTCGAATTGTAAAGATGGTTAAGGGTTGTGAATTGCTTTCAAAATTGTACTTTAGCATATAATTCCCAACCGAAGTCTTAAATTTTGAAATCTAAAACCCGTTGTGAATTGCTTTCAAAATTGTACTTTAGCATATAATTCCCAACTCAGTAAGCAAACCTTTGCGTGAACCCAAGGTTGTGAATTGCTTTCAAAATTGTACTTTAGCATATAATTCCCAACCCAGTATTCGTAACAAAGTTCCCTGCAATAGTTGTGAATTGCTTTCAAAATTGTACTTTAGCATATAATTCCCAACCAACAGAAGAAACTCGATAAGGAGCTATTCGTTGTGAATTGCTTTCAAAATTGTACTTTAGCATATAATTCCCAACAAAACTACTATAAGCAATTTCGCCATCACTGTTGTGAATTGCTTTCAAAATTGTACTTTAGCATATAATTCCCAACAGTTTCTTTCTCGGCTTCTAACTCTTCGTTGTTGTGAATTGCTTTCAAAATTGTACTTTAGCATATAATTCCCAACATTAAATGTAGGTACAGCATTGAAGACGTTGTTGTGAATTGCTTTCAAAATTGTACTTTAGCATATAATTCCCAACTTTACGGTGCATATAAGTTGCTTTATTTGTGTTGTGAATTGCTTTCAAAATTGTACTTTAGCATATAATTCCCAACTTTCGAATTTAAGTAAACGCGCTTCGTCACGTTGTGAATTGCTTTCAAAATTGTACTTTAGCATATAATTCCCAACTCTTGTGAAATTAAGGATTGTAAAAATCAAGTTGTGAATTGCTTTCAAAATTGTACTTTAGCATATAATTCCCAACATCTAAAGATTGTTCCGCCTTTAGAATCTGTTGTGAATTGCTTTCAAAATTGTACTTTAGCATATAATTCCCAACTCAATTGTAAGTAGTCGTTGCTGTCTCCTGTTGTGAATTGCTTTCAAAATTGTACTTTAGCATATAATTCCCAACCAGTGGCTTCTAATTGTATTACTCTCACGTGTTGTGAATTGCTTTCAAAATTGTACTTTAGCATATAATTCCCAACAATCAAAACCGTGTAAAATTATCTTCTTATGTTGTGAATTGCTTTCAAAATTGTACTTTAGCATATAATTCCCAACTCAACAATAAGGAAGCCTACGGCAAAGCCTGTTGTGAATTGCTTTCAAAATTGTACTTTAGCATATAATTCCCAACAAATCTTTAGCTTGTTCAACATCTTCCTTGTTGTGAATTGCTTTCAAAATTGTACTTTAGCATATAATTCCCAACAACCCACCATTCAAGAAACATTGGCACTCGTTGTGAATTGCTTTCAAAATTGTACTTTAGCATATAATTCCCAACTCAATACTTCGTCAGAGTTTATTCCGCCTTGTTGTGAATTGCTTTCAAAATTGTACTTTAGCATATAATTCCCAACATTATAATTTTCCTCAAATCCACATTGACAGTTGTGAATTGCTTTCAAAATTGTACTTTAGCATATAATTCCCAACTATTTGAGATCATCGATAGAAGCTTCTCGAGTTGTGAATTGCTTTCAAAATTGTACTTTAGCATATAATTCCCAACTCCGAAGGAATGAAAGGAATGAATGCCACCGTTGTGAATTGCTTTCAAAATTGTACTTTAGCATATAATTCCCAACCAAAAATAAACTTTTACGTTAACAAGATATGTTGTGAATTGCTTTCAAAATTGTACTTTAGCATATAATTCCCAACTACTTTTAGCTAAAACAGAAGGAGATGCGAGTTGTGAATTGCTTTCAAAATTGTACTTTAGCATATAATTCCCAACACGAAATTCCTGCGGTGCATCTTCAATATTGTTGTGAATTGCTTTCAAAATTGTACTTTAGCATATAATTCCCAACCGATTATTATCACGAAAACAACAATGACGGTTGTGAATTGCTTTCAAAATTGTACTTTAGCATATAATTCCCAACTGACTAAAAAGCAACCCGCACGACCTTTGAGTTGTGAATTGCTTTCAAAATTGTACTTTAGCATATAATTCCCAACTTAACTTCAATAGATGGATAGTTAATTAAAGTTGTGAATTGCTTTCAAAATTGTACTTTAGCATATAATTCCCAACCCAATAACCACATCAGGGTCTTGGTAGTTGGTTGTGAATTGCTTTCAAAATTGTACTTTAGCATATAATTCCCAACTGTAAATACAAATATCAGAATAGCTGTTATGTTGTGAATTGCTTTCAAAATTGTACTTTAGCATATAATTCCCAACATGGAAATTTAAATATGTTCGTAGTGTGCGTTGTGAATTGCTTTCAAAATTGTACTTTAGCATATAATTCCCAACCCACCATCGCCAAACATAAGCAAATTTGTTGTTGTGAATTGCTTTCAAAATTGTACTTTAGCATATAATTCCCAACATACGAATTTAAACATAGTTGATAATATTGGTTGTGAATTGCTTTCAAAATTGTACTTTAGCATATAATTCCCAACTAGCAATGGCAGGGAACGACACTTTTGACCGTTGTGAATTGCTTTCAAAATTGTACTTTAGCATATAATT
>JAYVIK010000282.1:0-2775 GCA_043770265.1 Flavobacterium sp.
GCTGGAGAAAGGGAATACATATTTTACCACGCATGGCGTCAGGTGAAAAACAAATTCTATGACCCTAAATTGCATGGTGTAAATTGGGAACTGTATCGTGATAATTATGCACGTTTCTTACCACACATTAATAATAATTACGACTTTCAAGAATTATTAAGCGAAATCTTAGGTGAGCTAAATGGCTCTCACACAGGAGGACGTTATGCCCATCGCTCAGAAAATGGTGATATAACAGCCAGTTTAGGATTGTTTTATGATGAAAAAGCTACCACACCAGGATTAAAAATAACTGAAGTGATGGAGGGTGGACCGCTATACAAATCACAGAGCAAAATAAAAGCTGGGCATATTATTGAAAAAATTGACGGTATTGAAATTACGTCTGATAAAGATTGGAATGTATTGTTAAACAGAAAAGTAAGCAAAAATGTGCTCATTAGTATGTACGATCCTGCCAATAAAACAAGATGGGAAGAAACCGTAAAACCAATTGCCCCTGCTGCGGAAAATGCGTTGCTTTATAAACGTTGGACATCAATGATGCGTAGAATGACAGATTCACTAAGTGGAGGAAAAATAGGTTATGTACATGTACAAGGCATGAACGACGGAAGTTTCAGAACAGTATATGATGAAGTACTCGGGCTCAATGCCGATAAAGAAGGTTTGATTGTGGATACCCGTTTCAATGGAGGAGGATGGCTACACGAAGACCTCTCTAACTTTTTGAATGGTAAACTGTTTGCAACTTTCAGACCTTACGGTTTCATCTCACGTGGCGGAGAACCCTTAGATAAATGGACTAAACCAAGTGTGGTACTAATGAGTGAGGGCAATTATTCTGATGCCCATGCTTTTCCTTATGCCTACAGAGCCAAAGGAATTGGTAAATTAATTGGTAAACCAGTTCCTGGCACAAGCACTGCCGTTTGGTGGGAAACTCAAATTGACCCAACTCTAGTTTTCGGAGTCCCTATGATTGCTTTTTATGGAGTCAAAGAAAACCGACCATTAGAAAACCTGCAATTAGAACCAGATATTAATGTTGCTACGCCTTACGAAGAAATTTTAAAAGGAATAGATGCTCAGTTAAAAGCAGCAGTTGATGAGTTAGTCAAAAAATAGATAAACACTTAACACAAAAACAGCTTGGTGATAATAAATTAAATGCTAATAAGGAACTGAGTTAAATCCAGTCAATCAGCTATTAATCACCTGAAAAAAACTGATTTCAATAAAATTGTTTGATTCAAAGCTGCAGGTTTAGATCATCAATCCGTAATTTTATGAAAAGTTAGTTGCAACTTTGAGCAAAAGAAAAAGGAACAAAAACAAAATAGGTTATCAGAAATGATGGCCTTTTTTATTTCCAGACCCGTAATTCTAAGGATAGAATGGGAGTTTCCTAAACTTTTGATCCGAGTTCGATTCTCGGTGGGGTTACAATTCATAACGCCTAGAAATTGCAACTTCTATAGTCCATCTGTTATGCTCAAATGAACTCTCAACTTTTCCAACACTACTTTTTCGATACATTATAAACAGGTCACTTTAAAAACATTCGTTAATAATTTAATAAAATTTATCTCTTTAAATTCGCTTTTGCTAACTTTAAAAAATTTTTAAATTCAAACCAGAACTAACAACTATCTGTTATGAAAAAATTTACGCTTGTTTTTATTCTGTTATTTTCTGTTATGTTTCTAAGTTGCGAGGCGCAAGTAAAATCCAACGACATCCCCGTTAAAGATGACGTTAAGAATTACACCTTAGAAAAAGTGGTGTCCGACATTCAAATCCCCTGGGGAATGGTGTGGCTACCTGATGGAAGTATGTTGGTTACCGAAAAAAGTGGCATTCTGTATCATGTAACAAATGGCACAAAAACCGAAGTGAAAAATGTGCCCAAAGTATACAACCGAGGACAAGGCGGTTTATTAGACATCGCCCTTCACCCAGATTATGCCAAAAATGGTTGGATTTACATCACTTATGCTGCAGCGGAAGGCGAGGGTGATGGTGGCAATACCGAACTCATTCGAACAAAATTGCAAGATGAAAGTTTAACACAAATCGAGTCTTTGTATAAAGCTACACCAAACTCCACTAAAGGACAGCATTTTGGTTCTAGAATTGTTTTTGATAACGAAGGATATTTGTATTTTTCTATCGGAGAACGTGGCGACAGGATAAAAAACCCACAAGATATTAGCCGTGATTGTGGCAAAATTTACCGCTTGAATGATGACGGGAGTATTCCAAAAGACAATCCTTTTGTAGGTCAGGTTGGCGCAAAAGAAGCTATTTATACTTTTGGAAATCGCAATCCACAAGGAATGGCGAAGCATCCAGAAACAGGTGAAATTTGGGCGCACGAACACGGCCCGCAAGGAGGCGATGAAATCAACATTGTAAAAAAAGGCGCTAATTATGGTTGGTCTATAGTTACTTATGGCATTGATTATGATGGAACAACGATTAGCACGCAAAACAAAAAACCAGGTGTTGAAGATCCTATTTTTTATTGGTTACCTTCTATCGCGCCAAGCGGAATGGCTTTTGTCACTAGCGACCGTTACCCAGATTGGAAAGGTCATTTAGTGGTTGGTTCCTTAAAATTTCAATATTTAGAACTCCTAAAGTTGAAAGGGAATGAAATTATTGAGCGACAAAAAATTGCTACCGATGTTGGACGTGTCAGAAACGTGGCGCAAGGTCCAGATGGCTTTATTTATATCGCAGTCGAAGGAAAAGGAATTCTTAAAATAATAC
>JAYVIK010000283.1:0-7494 GCA_043770265.1 Flavobacterium sp.
TAAAAGCACTTTTTTTATTCATAGTCTTTGATTTGCTTCAAAGCTAACAATAATAAGGCTTTGAGACGTTTTGACCATTAATTTTGTCCATTACGCCTAAAAATTTGTTATTAGTTTAAAAAAATCTAAAACTACCTGTTCTTTATGCTCTTGAAGATGGGCATTGTATTTTCGCTTAAAACTATTTAATCTTGATTCTACCAAATCTACGTAATCCAATTCTATGAGTATTAAAATTTCTATTAGATTTTTTTGAATTATCCATATATACCCTGTTTTATCAATATACCACTGATCACTGTGATAAAAATCTTGAAGTATTTTAAAAGCCTCTTTGTTCTGCTTTTGAAAAAATAAAGCGACAACTAGGGTAAGTTTTAAATCCAGCGTATAATCTAATTTATTTTTATACTTTTCAAAGTTAAACGATGCTATTTTTGCAATTGCTTCGTCATTTTTACCGGTATAAATAAGCAATAAACTTTTTAATAATTCATATTGTGGTTGATAAACAGCGTTATATTTTTTATTTTCTAAACTCATATTCGAATACATCGTATCCAAATAATTTGCCGAAAGTTCAAAGTTTTTAATCCTAAAATAAGTGTTGGCCAAATAATACAAAATCTGTAAATGATCGTGCAAATACTTATCTTTTGTTCGTTCAGTGGCTTCAATTTTTTGACAAGCATCTTCAATAAAAGGTAAAACAGCTTGGTAATCTCTGGTAATATAAGCGACTTGGTTTGTAATTTGCAAAATTTTGAAAAGCGATTTGTAACTTAAATTTTTAGTAATTGAAATATTAAATTGAACCAAGTTTCTATTAATAATGTCCGAAATACTTGGATTACTTTGGTTTAACTCCGCTTGTATCCTGGCATAAAATAGATTTAAATTTTCCTCCTGACCAATGTTTATTTTATTTGCATAATAATTGTCAATTACACGTTGTAAATCAGAAGTAGTATTCAAATGAATATGCAATAGAAGCGTTTGGTATATCTCATTTAAAATATTAAATAAGGAATGCTTTCTAGCAATTATTTCGGCTTTTGCCAAGGTTTTAAAAGCGATGTACGGCTGCTTTTGCTCGAAAAATATTCTGCTTGCCAATAACAATTTTAAGGCATTCATTTCTTCAAAAGATTCTTTATCAAAACCTTTGGTGGCTATAAAATCGATCAATAAATCATGTAGTCGCTTGCTAAGGGCATGATAGGCTCCTTTTGATGACTTTCCATATAAAATGACATCAATATTCGACGGCAAGTTTGTTGAATCTAAAAGACGAAATAATTCTACATTCTTGGTATCGAATCTTTTGTTGCGCTCTTTTAATTTTCGGATAAACTCTTTCTTATCTTCAGTAGATAAAGTGGCAATAATAGAATGTAGCGTACTCATTTATATCATAAGTTATTTGTATCTAATATACATATTTTTATAGTCAAATTTAATATATTTATAATTAATATCGTAAGTAATATTAAAATATTGATTTCGACAGTTCGGTTAATTGTTACAATTTTGACCCATAGAAAAAAATAATTAACCCACTAAATTTAAAATTATGGACATCAATTTAAATTCTGATACAACTCAGGAAAAACAGACCACACCAAGAACAGCAAAAAAGAAATCTGTTGCGGTATTTAATCAAAAACCTACCCCATCCTTTATAGGTGCTTCATGGGTATGTTTTTTTGCAGGAGTAATTTCATATTGTGTCGGATTATGGAATTCTGATATGCAATTAAACGAAAAAGGCTATTATTTTACCATTTTATTATTTGGGTTATTTTCAGCCATATCTGTTCAAAAAAGTGTGCGAGATCGATTGGAAGGAGTTGGAGTAACGGATTTGTATTATGGTATTAGCTGGTTTTCGGCTTTGAGTGCTATTTTGCTTTTAATGATTGGATTGTGGAATGCAGAGTTATTATTAAGTGAAAAAGGATTTTATGGAATGGCTTACACTTTAAGTTTATTTGCTTCAATTACTGTTCAAAAAAACACCCGAGACAAAAGTTATATCGAAAATAATGAAATAACTCTTGAAGATTAATATGGAAGGTCTATTAAACAAAGCTTAGAATTTGAAATGATTTCAATATTTGAATTGTAAATAGTGTGTAGTAATTTGAATTTATACTTTTAAAATATGCCCAAACAGGTTCGTGAAATTTATTTAGTGTTTTATATATTATTTTGAATATATTTTACGTTATATGTTAAAAGACCATGCTTATGACTTGATAAATACTTAACTTTTAAAACCTAAATTATGTCTAGATTAAGTATTTACGAAACCCGCTGGATCGATCTTATTTTCGAAAACAGAAACCAAGAGTACGGTGCCTATCAATTGCGCCGTGACAGTGTCAAAAGTTCTTTGATTGCCCTATTTATGGGTTTATTGTTTGTGACCTCTTTAGGTTTCATTTCAACAATTGTCAGCCATTTTAGCACCAATATTGTACCCGAAATTACGATTCCAGAATGGTCTGAACCGCTCGAAGTCACAGAGGTTTATATTCAAGAAACTGTAAAACCATTGATTCCGAAGGTAAAAAACCAAGCAACCGAAGCTACCATTGTGAAAGACCAACTCATAAATCCAATTATTGTACATTCACAAGACGCTAATCAAATTATCGCTACTAACGACGAAAACAGGTTTGCTTCCCCTGTTATTTCGGACGGAACAGGAACTACTGGATCAAACCCAACGACCTCAGGAACTGGAACTGAAACCCCAATTGCTGTCGATTATGGAACGACCGTTGTAAACACTGCTGTATTGGACAAAATGCCTGAGTTTCCGGGTGGAATCCAAAAATTCTATAATTATGTAGGCAACAATTTCGAAAAACCTGAAATTGACGAACTAAATACCTTCAAAGTGTATGTGGCATTTGTAATAGAAAGAGACGGAAGTATGACTGATATTAAGGTAATCAAAGATCCTGGTTTTGGTTTGGGTCGAGAAGCTGTTCGGGTTCTAAAATCCTTGAAAACCAAATGGTCTCCCGGAATGATTGGTTCAAAAGCTGTTCGCACGGCGTACAATTTGCCAATAACTGTTCAGATGAATTAAGTTATTAAATACCTAAAAAACAATGAAGCAGAACTAAAAGTTCTGCTTTTTTTGTATCCACTCCAATTGAAATTCAATTATTTTTTCTTTGTAGAAGTCGTTTTCTTTGTAGGTTTCTTAGTAGTCGTTTTTGGCTTAACCACTACTGGCACTTGATGTACATACGGTTTATACAATCCCTCTTTCTCCGCTCTTTTCTTAGCATTTTCGGCTCTTTCTTTAGAGTCTGGATGTGAACTCATCATTTTAGTTAAAAAATCAGTTTGAGCACCTTCGCTCATTTTTGCCAAAATTGAAAAAGCAGATTCGACCGCATTCACGTCATAGCCATTGTTCTTCATAAAATCATAAGCAAAAATATCGGCTTCGGATTCTTGTTTTCTACTGTGTTTGCTGTCAATCATAGCGCTTCCTATTTTACCCAATTGACTATCTGTTACAGTTGCAACGGTTTTTGATTGCGAAGCAACTCCTTCAATCAAGGCTTCTTTCTGATAAGCGGCTTTAATAGCATCTCGGGAATCGTGATTGACCACGTGGCCAATTTCGTGACCTATAACCACTAGCAATTCGTTATCATCCATAACATCCATCAATCCAGTGTAAACACGAACACTTCCATCGGCAGTGGCAAAAGCATTTATTTCTTTAAGTACATAAACTTTATAATTTAAAGCCAATCCGTAAGCATTAGTATATTTTCCAAAAATCTTGTTGAGACGAATAGAATAAGGATCAGTAGGACCTGCAATGGTATGTTCGGCATCCATTTTAACCACTGCTTCTTTTGATAATTGAGCGGCTTGTGCATCGCTAAAAGTGAGTCCGGCTACCCCTTTTTGTAGAGCACCTAATGCTTTTTCTCCAAAATTAATTTGGGCATTGGTATTCGAAAAACCTAAAAAGGCAAGCATGACGGTTAAAAATAGAGATTCTCTTTTCATTTTTTTAAGTATTGGTTTACGAAGGACAAATATAATATAAGTTTGCAATCACTAAAAATTATCTCGTAAAAACCAACTGATTTCCTTTTGATAAATTAGCATCAAATTGATAGCCTTCATAGTTGAAATCTTTCAAATCTTCGATGGTATCAGCATTCGTATCAATGATGTAACGCACCATCAACCCCCTCGCCTTCTTTGCAAAAAAACTGATGATTTTTAGTTTACCTTCTTTATAATCTTTGAATTCTGGCGTAATTACTGGTACTTTCAAAGTTTTTACATCCACAGACGAGAAATATTCGTTGCTCGCCAAATTGATGAACAACTCCCCTTTTTTGAGTTCTTTGTTTAAAGCTTTGGCAAGTTTAGGTTTCCAAAATTCATATAGATTTTTGCTTTCACCAATGGGCAATTTAGTTCCCATTTCCAGTCGGTACGCCTGCATCAAATCCAATGGTTTCAAGAGTCCGTACAAACCCGATAAAATTCGCAAACGGTCTTGCAAGACATCCAATTTTTCGATTGGCATCGAATAAACATCTAATCCTGTATAAACATCTCCATCGAAAGCAAAAACAGCAGGACGCGCATTTTGAGGTGTGAAAGGTGTTTTCCAATCTTGGTTGCGTTGCCAGTTCAAATCGGCCAATTTATCTGAAATATCCATCAATTCAGAAAGTGATTTGGGTGATTTTGTTTTTAAAACTTTATGAACTAGACGAGCTTCTTTTATAAATAAAGATTCCGAAAAGTTCGGTGTTGGCAAGGCGTTTTCGAAATTTAAAGACTTGGCTGGCGATATAACGATTTTCATAATTGGTAATTCTTGTTTGAAAATTTCAAAAGTACAAATTGAAAATCCGAAAATGAAAATTGTCGTGTATTTATTTGTAGTATATTTGGACAAGATTAAATTTTAAGTAAAGCTATTTTTATGAGTCCAATTATAATTAGAAAAGCAACAATTTCAGATCTTGAAGTCATTCAAGACATCAGTAAGCAAACTTTTATCGAAACTTTTGCAGAGGAGAACACGCCCGAGAATATGGAAAATTATATTCGGGGAAATTTTAACTCCCAACAAATTGCATTAGAAATAAAGAATCCAGAATCGGCATTTTATCTCGCCATTTTGGACGACGAAACGATTGCTTATTTAAAATTAAATTTTGGAAATGCTCAATCTGAGATACGCAGTGATGAGGCAATGGAAATTCAACGGATTTATGTTTTGAAAAAATTTCACGGAAAAAAAATTGGGCAATTATTACTCAACGAAGCTATAAAAATTGGGCAATATTCTGGAGTTGATTCTATTTGGCTTGGCGTTTGGGAAAAAAATCACAAAGCAATACAATTTTATAACAATAATGATTTTGTAGAATTTGACAAACATAGCTTCACTTTGGGCAACGAGGTGCAAACTGATTTATTGATGGAACTCCGAATTATCAATCAATCAAGTTATCTATAATTTAGCAGAAATAACGCTCCGTTTTAAGTCATTTTGAGAGTTAAATAATCGCAAATTTTAAAACTAGTCCATAAAAAAACCGCAAATTTTTGCGGTTTTTACTTTCATTAAAACAAACTATTTTCTAAAAATTAATCTCCAAAACTAATTCCGATACCTTTAGCTGTCTTCACTAAATCACAGTCTGGATCAACTAATTTTGGATTATCAATAGCATCTTTAAAGGGAACCGAAATAATATTAGGATGACGATAAGCCGCCATTTCACCAAATTTACCCTCCAGCACCATTTCAAAAGCTTTTACCCCAAATTGTGAAGCTAAAATTCTGTCGTAAGCAATTGGACTACCACCTCTTTGTAAATGCCCTAACACGGTTTCACGCATATCTGGCTCAAAACCAATAGCTTTTAAATCATTAACCAATTTTCGGGCTACTCCTCCTAAACGCACATTTTCATAACCAATTTCATCGCTTTTTTCCGAAAGCAGAGTTCCGCCTTTTGGCATTGCACCTTCAGCAATTACCACAATGGCATTTCCTTTTCCTTTACTATTATATCGACTTTGCAATTTCTTGGCAACAGCTTCTAGATCATAAGGGATTTCTGGGATAAGACATACTTCTGCTCCACCGGCAATGGCAGCATTCAAGGCAATCCAACCCGCATTTCTTCCCATAACTTCAAGAACCAAAACACGATTGTGACTTGCCGCTGTTGTCACTAATTTATCAACTGCTTCAGTAGCAGTATGAACCGCTGTTTGAAATCCGAAAGTAAAATCGGTGGCCGATAAATCATTGTCTATAGTTTTTGGAACACCAACAATATTCAATCCTTTTTCAAAAAGTTGCTGAGAAATTCTTTGGGAACCATCACCTCCTATACTGATAACTGCGTCAACTTCCATAAACTGTAACTTGCGTATCATTTCGTCCGAGCGATCCACATAATCCCAAGTTCCATCTTGTTTTTTTATAGGCCAAGCAAATGGGCCACCTTTATTGGTAGTGCCAATGATTGTGCCTCCATCAACATGAATTCCAGCTACTGTTTTGTCATCCAAAATCATTATTTCAGTTGGTTCACGAAGAATACCATCAAAAGATTGAATACTTCCTATCACTTCCCAATCTTTTTCTTGTGCTGCTCTTTTTACGATTGCTCTAATTACGGCATTTAATCCCGGACAATCTCCACCACCTGTGGCAACTAATACTCTTTTCATTCTATATTTTTTAATTAATTATATTTTTTAAACGCTAAATTCGATGGTAAATGTATTAAAAAATAAAGTTCATAAAAATGATTTATATCAGGTCTCAAGGATTAAAATTGTTAAATTTATTTTTTTTACGAATTTGACTTAGAAATCAGAATAAATAACAATACTAAACAATGAAAAAGGAGCCTGATTTTGTTCCTTTTGCAATTAGATTGAATGAATAATTTGGTATATGCACCAAAGCAAAAAGCCGATAAATCCTAAGATTTATCGGCTTTTGAAACCATTTGTTGTTAAACTTGTGGGCGATTGCCTGTTCCGATGCAATCGGAAAGGGGTTCGAACCCCCGACCACTTCCGATAAAATCGGAATGCTCTGAACCCGCCAAGCTAATCTTTATTTGAAATTAACTCCAAAATTTTAATTTTGCTTTTCCAAGATTTAATTTTTAACTCTCTTTGTTGAGCCTGTTCTTTTGTTTCGTGTTTTTCTTGATAAACCACTTTCCAATCATTAATATTACCAGTATAACCTTTACTTTTTTGATTATGGCGGACTATTCTCTCTTCCATATTGGATGTGTAACCAATGTAAAATCCGTTTTTGGTTTCGCTAAAAAGTATATAGACTATGAATTCCATAAATTAGCTAAAAATAAAAAACTCCAACATTTCTGTTGAAGTTTTCGTGGGCGATGAGGGGTTCGAACCCCCGACCCCCTCGGTGTAAACGAGGTGCTCTGAACC
>JAYVIK010000284.1:0-2768 GCA_043770265.1 Flavobacterium sp.
TGGGATACAACTGACTCTCGGGCCAGCGATCTCTAATGGATTTTACTATGATGTCGATTTTGGAGACCAAAAAATTACGGATGCTGACTTCAAAAAAATCGAGAATCGCATTTTAGAAATTTCGAGAGAGAAACATGAATTTAGGCTTCGTCCTGTTTCTAAAGCGGAAGCTTTGGAAGTTTATAAAGACAATGTTTATAAAACGGAGTTGATTTCGAATCTGGAAGACGGAACGATTACTTTTTGTGACCATTCTACTTTCACTGATTTGTGTCGTGGTGGTCATATTCCGAATACTGGAATAATCAAAGCTGTAAAAATCATGAGCATCGCCGGCGCTTACTGGCGTGGTGATGAAAAAAACAAGCAATTGACTCGTGTTTATGGAGTTTCATTTCCTAAACAAAAAGATTTGACAGAATACTTGGAATTACTGGAAGAGGCAAAACGTCGTGACCACAGAAAACTAGGAAAAGAATTAGAATTATTTGCATTTTCGCAAAAAGTAGGTCAAGGTTTGCCATTATGGTTACCAAAAGGTGCTGCTTTGCGCGATCGTTTAGAGCAATTTTTGAAAAAAGCCCAGAAAAAAGCGGGTTACGAACAAGTAGTAACACCTCATATTGGACAAAAAGAATTGTACGTGACTTCAGGTCATTATGCTAAATACGGCGCTGATAGTTTTCAACCAATCAATACTCCAGCCGAAGGAGAAGAGTTTTTGTTGAAACCGATGAACTGCCCTCATCACTGTGAAATCTACAATGTGCGACCTTGGTCTTATAAAGATTTACCAAAACGTTATGCTGAATTTGGAACTGTATATCGTTACGAACAAAGTGGCGAATTGCACGGTTTGACTCGTGTTCGCGGTTTTACTCAAGATGATGCGCATATTTTTTGCACACCAGACCAATTGGATCAAGAGTTCAAAAACGTAATTGACTTGGTATTGTATGTTTTTGGTTCTTTAGGATTTGAAAACTTTACTGCTCAAATTTCATTACGTGATCAGGAAAACAGAGAAAAATATATTGGTAGCGATGAAAATTGGGAAAAAGCAGAGAATGCGATTATCAATGCTGCTAAAGACAAAGGGTTGAAAACAGTTGTAGCTTATGGCGAAGCAGCTTTCTATGGTCCAAAGTTGGATTTTATGGTCAAAGATGCCTTGGGAAGACAATGGCAATTGGGCACCATTCAGGTAGATTATAACTTGCCTGAGCGATTCGAATTGACTTATAAAGGTTCTGACGACCAATTGCATACACCGGTGATGATTCACAGAGCTCCTTTTGGATCGATGGAACGTTTTATTGCTATTTTGATTGAGCACACAGCAGGAAAATTCCCGCTTTGGTTGATGCCAGAACAGGCTATAATCTTGTGTTTGAGTGAGAAATATGAAATATATGCAAAAAAAGTTTTAAATCTGCTAGAAAATCACGAAATTCGCGCCCTTGTTGACAATAGAAACGAGTCAATTGGTAGAAAAATTAGAGATGCCGAGATGCAGAAAACCCCGTTTATGCTGATTGTAGGCGAGGATGAAGAGAAAAACGGCACCATATCTGTACGTCGTCAAGGACAAGAAGGGAATGGTAATATGAACGTAACAATTGAGGAATTTGCTGCAATTGTAAACGAAGAAATAGGCAAAACACTAAAAACATTTACAGTTTAACTTAAATTATAAAGTCATAGCAATAAGAAGCAATAGAGGTTATCAACCTCGAGTAGAAAAAAAAGACGCCCATAGGATAAACAATCTTATCCGTGGTGTGCAAGAAGTAAGACTTGTGGGTGAAAACATCGAGCCAGGAGTTTTTAAACTTTCGGAAGCGTTGCGATTAGCCGACGAATTCGAATTAGATTTGGTTGAAATCTCACCCAATGCAGAGCCGCCTGTTTGCAAGATAATGGACTATAAAAAGTTTGTTTATATGCAAAAGAAACGTGAAAAAGAGCTTAAAGCTAAATCTACTCAAATTGTAGTGAAAGAAATTCGTTTTGGCCCTCAAACGGATGAACACGATTATGAGTTTAAAAGAAAGAACGCTGAAAAATTCTTGAAAGAAGGTTCTAAATTGAAAGCTTTTGTTTTCTTCAAAGGACGTTCGATCATTTATAAAGATCAAGGACAAATCTTATTATTGAGATTAGCCACAGATCTTGAAGAATTTGGAAAAGTAGAAGCAATGCCCGTTCTCGAAGGAAAGAGAATGATTATGTTTATTGCTCCAAAGAAGAAAAAATAATCCTCCCCCAGCCCCTCCGAAGGAGGGGAGAAGATAACGTCGAAAGATATTTAACGGGAGACAACATACACTTCTCAGCTCCCTCCCCTTCGGGGAGGGCTGGGGAGGGGAAAAATAAGTAAGTAAGAATAAATTAAAACACTAGGAAAAAATGCCTAAAATGAAAACCAAATCTAGCGCCAAGAAACGTTTTAAAGTTACTGGAACTGGAAAGATTAAGAGAAAACATGCTTTCAAGAGTCACATCTTGACCAAGAAGTCTAAAAAACGTAAATTAGCTTTGACACACTCAGCGTTAGTTCACAAAACAGATGAGAAAAGCATCAAACAACAATTAAGAATCATCTAAAAAAGTGTTCAGTATTCAGTGTTTAGTATTCAGTTACAAACATTGGACTCAACATTAATTTATAAATTCTTTAGGTTAAAACAATTTAAAATAACCTTGGAGTATGGCCTTAAGTTCCCTTGATTAAATTCGGGACGCCTGCTACAAAAAAACAGAAAAAT
>JAYVIK010000285.1:0-22130 GCA_043770265.1 Flavobacterium sp.
CCAGCAAAAATTTCAAGAGACAATACCAATCGCAGAATTGTGGTGGGAATTAACGTTAGAAATCGAGATTTGCAAAGTGTTGTGCTTGATATTCAGAATATTGTTGAAAATAAAATCAAATTGCCAGTGGGTTACACAGTGAGTTATGGCGGACAATTTGAAAACCTTCAAAGTGCCAAAGCACGTTTGGCTATTGCGGTTCCAATAGCTTTATTCTTGATTTTTATCTTGCTGTATTTTGCTTTTAGCAGCGTCAAAGAAGCTCTGATGGTGTATTCGGCCATTCCGCTTTCGGCAGTGGGAGGCGTGTTGTTTTTATGGTTGCGAGATTTGCCTTTTAGTATTTCGGCAGGTGTTGGTTTTATTGCACTTTTCGGAATTGCAGTACTCAACGGAATTGTACTCATCGAACATTTTAAAGAATTAAAACACAGCGGTATGGAAGATATGGACGAATTAATTTTGAAAGGCACAACCGATAGATTGCGCCCAGTGATTTTGACAGCCGCTGCAGCTGCATTGGGATTTTTACCAATGGCAATTTCATCCTCGGCTGGTGCTGAAGTACAAAGACCTCTGGCAACAGTAGTTATCGGTGGTTTGATTACCGCTACGATTCTGACGATGGTGGTTTTACCCATTTTGTATAAAGTTTTCGATGGAAAAGAATTCAAGAAAGCCAAGTTCAAAATTCATAATAAAACCTATCTGTTTTTTGCTTTGCTGTTCAGCGCATTTGCTTTTTCTCAAAATACAAATCGGGAACTTGATGTTTTAATTTCCAAAGCATTGCAAAACAGTAAAGGAATAAAAGCAGCACAATTGCAAGTTGATAAGTCGAAAGCCAATATCAATAATGCCTATTCGTTTGACAAAACCAATGTATATTATAGCTATGATCAGAATAATTTGGCTTTGAATAATCTTCCTTTGAAGGTTTTTGGTATCCAACAACGTTTTGCTTTCCCAACAGTTTATGGTGCGCAAAAAAGCGTGTATTCTGCTGAATATGAGAAAGAAAAAGCCAGTTTTGAAATTCAGAAAAACAAATTGACTTTCAGTGTTTCCAATACTTATCATCATATCGTTTATTTGCAGCATCAAGAAAAATTGTATCGGTATTTGGATAGTTTGTACCAAAATTTCTCCAAGGCCAGCAACAGAAAATTTGAATTGGGAGAAACCAATTATCTCGAAAAAATTACTGCTCAAGCCAAATTCAGAAGGATAAGCACGACGCTTTCGCAGCTTAAAAATGACAAAAAAGCACATTACGAAATCTTGCAATCTTTGGTTCAATCCGAAGATAAAATAGTGATCTTAAACAGTAAAATTGAACCCATAATTAATTTAACAAATGAAACAAGTAAGTTGTTATATTCATCTTATTTAGAAAGTGTTACTAAAAATTATAAAAACCAAATCAGTTTGCAAAAACAACATTGGTTGCCAGATATAAACGTGGATTATTTCCAAGGCAAAAATAGTGGATTATCACAATCCTTATATGGTTTTCAGGTTGGAGTTGGAATTCCGTTATTTTATTTTGGCAACAAAGCCAAGTCGAAAGTGGCCCAATTGGAATTGCAATCTTGGGAACAACAAAAACAAAATGAAGAGCAAAAAATCGACAAATACATCAGTCAAAAAATAAATGAATTGGCCAAATACCAGGAAGCTATCAATTATTACGACCAATACGGGAAAAAACTATCGGAAGAAATCATTAAAGTAGGAAACAGAAGTTACCAACAAGGCGAAATAGACTTCTTCCAATATATTTTAAGTTTAGAAAACGCAACGGCTATTCAAGTGGATTATTTGGACAATGTGCTCCAATTCAACAAAACCCAGTTAGATTTACAATACCTTAATTTTTAATATGTTACCAATGAAAAAAATCATATTTACCATCGTTATAACCTCACTTTTATTCGCTTGCAAGGAGTCTAAAACCGAAGAACCAAACCCAAAAGATAACGGATTAATTACGGTTACGAATGCTCAATTTCAATCGTCGGGAATGGAAATTGCAACTCCAGCTGAACAGGATTTCGATGTCACTATAAGTACGTCTGGAAAAATTGACGTTCCGCCTCAAAACAGGGCAAAAGTGACTTCGTTTATTGGTGGATATGTAAAATCGACTAAACTTTTGGTTGGCGATAAAGTGACTAAAGGCCAAGCACTTTTAACATTGGAAAATACTGAATATCTTGATATTCAAAAAGACTATCTCGAAGTTGCCGAGCAAATTAAATATTTGAAATCGGAATTCGAAAGACAAAAAACACTGTACGACGAGAAAATAAGTTCTCAGAAAAATTACCTCAAAGCCGAAAGTGATTATCGAAAAACCTTGGGGATGTATCAAAGTCTAAGAGCTAAACTTCAATTATTGAATATTAACACAAGCAATGTTGAAAAGGGGAAATTGACATCGGTTGTAACCATTTATGCGCCAATTACAGGAGATATAGTGATTATGAATGCCAATGTTGGAATGCCTGTTGCACCCTCGGACGTGATGCTGGAAATTGTAGATACCGATCATTTACACTTGGAATTAGCGGTGTTTGAAAAAGATATTTTGAAAGTGAAAATGGGGCAAAAAATTAGTTTTACAGTCCCGGAAGCCACAAAAGAAGTTTTTGATGCCGAAGTGCATTTGGTTGGAAAATCAATTGAAGGTAATGACAGAACCATCAATGTTCACGGACATTTAGATGACAATATCAAACAAAAATTACTCACGGGAATGTTTGTTGAAGCCAAGATAAAAACGAATTCGAAGAAAGGTCTGTCAATTCCTTCGGAAGCTTTAATTTCTGAAAACAACAAAAATTTTGTACTTTTATTGGATAATGATAAAAACAACATTCTTTCATTTAAAAAAGTTCCTGTAACAGTGGGCGAAAAGTCTGAAAAAAATGTAGAAATCATAACTGATAATCAAATTAACGCTTCTTCAAAAATACTAGTAAAAGGCGTTTTTGATTTGGCAAATTAGAATAAGACTATGGATTTAAATAAACTAAAAGGACAACTACAAACCGAAGTCGATACAGCATTTTTGTATGATAGTATTGCAGCCATACAATCTGATGACAATCTAAGTCGTGTTTTACAAAGTTTAGCCCAAATCGAAAAAGGCCACGCCAAACATATGCTGGATAAAGTTCGCGAGTTTGAACCCAATCACATTATGCCTTCTGCGTCATCAAGAGCTATATTCCAATTGAAATTGGGTAAACTTTTTGGGTACAATTCCATTATTAGTAGTTTGTCTGATATTGAAAAACAATTTGCTGTAAATGCTATCAAAAACAAAATCGAAAAAGGGGAGAAGCCTAATGGTTTCGAACACAATCACCTGAATATTATCGAAGCAGTGAACAATAATGCTGCCTTGAATGTTTCGGGAGGATTGTTGTCCAAATTCGAAAGTCGCCACAAATCCGTTGGTGGAAATGCCTTGCGTGCAGCTGTTTTAGGATCGAATGATGGATTGGTTTCCAATATGAGTTTAGTAATGGGCGTTGCCGGAGCGGCAGTTTCGAATGACACTATTTTATTGACCGGAATTGCGGGACTAATGGCTGGAGCAATTTCAATGGCTTTGGGCGAATGGCTTTCGGTACAAAGTTCAAGAGAATTAAACCAACGCCAAATCGATTTAGAAACCGAAGAACTGGAAGCTTCACCTGAAGAAGAAAAAAAGGAATTGGTCTTGCTGTATCAAGCCAAAGGAATGAATGCTGTCGAAGCCCAAAAACTGGCAGACAAAGCTTTTGAAAACCCGGAAACTGCAATAGATGCCATCATCACAGAGGAATTGGGAATCGACAAAGAAGAATTAGGTGGTTCAGCTTGGGAAGCCGCGATTGCATCCTTCATTCTGTTTGCTATTGGAGCCATTATTCCGCTGTATCCATTTATGATTTTAGATGGTAAAAACGCCATTTTATTGAGTATTGCCAGTAGTGTTGTGGGCCTTTTTGGCATTGGCGCAGCTATAACTTTATTGACAGGAAAAAGCATACTATTTTCTGGAATGCGACAAGTAGCTTTTGGATTAGCAGCAGCAGCGGTGACTTATGGAATAGGAACATTGATAGGAGTTTCATTGGCAGGATAATTAATACAAACATTTTAACATTAAATATAATATTATGAACGACGCACATTTACATTTGGTAGTAAACCATTTTCCAATTATCGGGACGATTCTTGGATTAGGAATTCTAGTTATAGGAATTATTTTAAAAAACAACACCGTAAAAAGTACCGCTTACGCGTTGTTTGTTGTCGCTGCAGTTTTTGCGGCATTTAGTATGGGAACCGGAGAAGGGGCCGAAGAATTGGTAGAAGATATGCCGTCGGTAGGAAAGCAAATCATTCACGAACATGAGGAAATGGCCGAGAAATTGGCTATTGTTTTATATGTTTTGGGAGTGATTTCACTTGCAGGATTGTTTTTGAATTATAAGAAGAATTCCAAAGCACAGCTCGTTTCTTATGTGGTATTAATTGTTGCCATTGTTGGAGTGTTTTTTGCACAACAAACAGGAACTACTGGTGGAGAAATTCGTCATACCGAAATAAGAGCTAATGCAGTTCAAGCGGTTGGAACAGATCAAAATGCTGCCGCTGGAGAAAAAGGAGAAAGCGAAAATAAAGATTAAAATTAGCTAACGATTTCATACAAAAAGAGAGGATAATTTCAAATTATCCTCTCTTTTTTTAACAAATTAAACTAGTTAAAACTAGCTGTAAAAATCAGAAACAGTATTCGTTTTCTGTCACTAATTTTGTGGTAATCATTTCTCTTAACCCAACGATATTAGGCATATTGGTGTATTTAGTAAAACGTCTCAAGCCCATCAGCATCATACGCTGTTCATCGCCCTCGGCAAAGGAAATAATACTTTCTTTCCCTTTCTGAGTAATTACATCAACTGCTTTGTACAAGTACAATTTCGCCATTGCAATTTGCTCTTGCACTTTAACGTCACCCATTTTTTTGGCTAATTTTTCGGTTCTCAAAACGGTACTTTCTGCCATATAAATTTCGATTAAAATATCAGCAGCTGCCATCAATAATTGTTGGTGACCTTCTAAATCTGGACCGTATTTTTGAACAGCACCACCAGCAACCATTAGGAATGCTTTTTTCAATTTAGTCAACATTTCTTTTTCTTCGGCAAACAATTCTGAATAATCAGGTGTGTCGAAAGATGGTATTCCCATTAATTCTTCTTGAACTTTTGTGGCTGGTCCTAGCAAATCGACGTGGCCTTTGAATGCTTTTTTAATCAACATTCCTACCGACAGCATTCTGTTGATTTCATTCGTTCCTTCATAAATACGGGCAATTCTGGCATCACGCCAAGCACTTTCCATTGGCGTATCTTCAGAAAATCCCATTCCACCAAAAATCTGGATTCCTTCGTCAGCACAATTCTGAACATCTTCAGAAACCGCCACTTTCAGGATAGAACATTCAATAGCAAATTCTTCAACCCCTTTCAATTCTGCTTCCTGATGCGAAGTGCCTTCCAATTCCCTAGCTGTAATTCTGTCCTCAATGTCTTTTGCAGCCCTGTAAGTAGCACTTTCGCCTGCATAACAAGAGGTCGCCATTTCGGCTAATTTCAAACGTATTGCACCAAATTGTGCTATTGGTGTGTTAAATTGTACTCTTTCGTTAGCATATTTTATAGCATCAGAAGTTACTCGTCTTTGTGCGTCAAGACAAGCAGCAGCTAGTTTTATACGACCTACATTCAAGGCATTCATCGCGATTTTGAAACCATTTCCTCTTTCAGAAAGCATATTTTCGATAGGAACTTTAGTATCTGCAAAGAAAACTTGACGAGTGGATGAAGCACGAATTCCCAATTTATGTTCTTCTTCTCCCATTGAGATTCCATTTGCAGGATCATTTTCTACAATGAAACCCGTTATGTTTTTATCATCGCCAATACGAGCAAAAACAATAAACACGGAACAAAAACCAGCATTAGAAATCCACATTTTTCCTCCTGTAATGGAATAGTATTTTCCATCATCGGACAAAACTGCTTTCGTTTTTCCTGAATTGGCATCGCTTCCTGCACCAGGTTCTGTCAAGCAATAGGCACCAAACCATTCGCCAGAAGCTAGTTTTGGTACGTATTTTTGTTTTTGTTCTTCGCTTCCGTAAAGTGTAATAGGCATTGTTCCAATTCCGGTATGCGCTCCAAAAGCTGTGGAGAAAGATCCCGTTCCTCCCGAAATATAATCGCAAACCAAAACCGTATTCACAAATCCCATTCCCATTCCACCATACGCTTCAGGAACAGCCACGCTGAGAAAACCCAAATCACCGGCTTTCTTCATAGTTTCTTCGGTAAGAGCATAATCTTTCTTTTCAAAACGGTCTTTGTTGGGCCAAATTTCTTTGTCCACAAACTCCTTCACCGAGTCACGCATCATTAATTGCTCTTCATTGAAATCTTCAGGAGTGAAGATATCTTCACATTTTGTTTCTTTTACGATGAATTGACCACCGCGTGTTTTATCTGCCATAATTTTGTTTTTTTGATACTACTATTTTTATAATAATTCGTAAATTCCTGCACTTCCTTGTCCCGTTCCAACACACATCGAAACGATTCCATATTTGTTGCCACGTCTTTTCATTTCGTCGAAAAGCTGAACCGATAATTTTGCGCCTGTACAACCCAATGGATGTCCCAAAGCAATGGCTCCACCATTCACATTAACTATGTCAGGATTTAAACCCAGTTCTCTAATTACTGCTAAAGATTGGGAGGCAAATGCTTCATTCAATTCAATTAAATCAATATCTTTTAGTTGCAATCCGGCTTGTTTCAAGGCTTTTGGAATGGCTTTTACAGGTCCAATTCCCATAATTCTTGGTTCAACTCCTGCTGAAGCAAAGTTGACCAAACGTGCAATAGGAGAGAGGTTTAACTCCTTGACCATTTCTTCGCTCATAATCAAAACGAAAGCCGCACCATCACTCATTTGTGAAGAATTTCCGGCGGTTACGCTTCCGTCAGCAGCGAAAACGGGTCTTAATCCTGCCAATGCTTCCACTGAAGTTCCAGCTCTTGGACCCTCATCTTTATTGACAATGTAAGATTTGGTTTCTTTTTTGCCATTTTCATTGATGAACGTTTGTTCGACAGTTATTGGAACAATTTGTTTGTCGAATTTGCCTTCTGCTTGTGCTTTCAAAGCTTTATAATGAGATTGATAAGCAAACTCATCTTGGTCGGCTCTCGAAATGTTAAATTGTTTGGCAACGGCTTCGGATGTCAATCCCATTCCCCAATAATAATCTTCGTGACCGGCTGCTGCAACTGCATAATCCGGTGTTGCTTTGTAACCGCCCATTGGAATGAAACTCATACTTTCGGCTCCACCTGCAATGATACAATCGGCCATTCCAGACTGGATTTTGGCTGTAGCCATTCCGATGGTTTCTAATCCGGAAGCACAATATCTGTTGACCGTTACACCCGGAACGTCTTCGATTTTCAATCCCATTAAGGAAATTAACCGTCCGACGTTGAGTCCTTGTTCGGCTTCGGGCATTGCATTTCCCACCATTACGTCGTCGATGCGTTTTTTGTCGAAATCCGGCAATTCATTCATCATAAATTGTATGGTTTCTGCGGCAAGTTCGTCAGGACGTTTGAAACGGAATACACCTTTTGGGGCTTTTCCTACCGCTGTGCGATAAGCGGAAACGATATATGCAGTTGTGTTTTTCATAATTTTTATTTTATGTCGAATGTGTAAATTTTTTGGTTATTGTTTAAATTCATTTTTATTCATTTATAGGTCGCACCTAGGAAGCTAAATTGACAATCAAACTAAATTTTCTACAAACAGTCAACCTCTACGAGGTTATTAATATTATATTTATTTTTCGGTCGCTCCGATGGAGCTATTATTAAATTATACTATTTTTTATAAAATCAGCTGACCTATACGAGGTCTCTTTTGAATAACTATTTAATAAACAAACATTTAAAACGTTGATTTTTTAACTTTCTAATTGCCTCGTAGAGGCTTACTGTTTGTAGTATTAAATTTCATATTTGTTAAGAAGCTCCGTAGGAGCGATCTGTTTAAAATTCAATCCATTCAAATAAATATTTTTCATCATATTCAATTTCAAATTTTTCTAAAAATGAATGATATTCTTCTTTAAATGTTTGTTTTTTATGATGTTCTTCTTGATTTAAAATGTAATTTATAACATTATCGAGATGACTTTTTGAATATGAAAATCCCCCATATCCTTCTTGCCAATTGAATTTTCCATTAACCCATTTGCTATCATTAATAAATTTTGATGAACCTGATTTTATGTCTCTTACCAAATCCGATAGTGCAATGTTAGGCTTCATTCCAACCAAAATATGAACGTGATCAGGCATTGCAAAAATGGCTAATAACTTTTACTCTCTATTGGAAACAATACCTGTAATAAATTTATGCAATTCTTCACGGTTTGCTTTTTTAATCAGGTTTTCTCTTCCTTTTACTGCAAAAACAATCTGAATATAAATTTGTGAATAGGTATTTGCCATAATTTTTTTAAACAGGTTGCTCCGATGGAGCTATTATTAAATTATATTAATTTTCTACAAACAGTTTACCTCTACGAGGTCATTAATTCCTCAACGGTTTACCTTTAGTTAACATAAACTGAATGCGTTCTAAAGTCTTTCTCTCAGTACACAAACTCAAGAATGCTTCTCTTTCAATATCTAATAAATACTGCTCCGTTACTAATGTTGGTTCTGATAAATCCCCACCAGCCATTACATATGCTAGTTTGTTGGCAATTTTCTTGTCGTGTTCCGAGATGTATTTTCCGGCTTCCATTTTGTCAGTTCCTACCAAAAACATTCCCAAGGCTTGCTTTCCTAAAACTTTTACGTCGTTTCTACGAATCGGTTGGGTATAACCGGCTTCTGCCATTAACAAAGCGTGTTTTTTGGCTTCGGCAATTTGGCGGTCTTTGTTCACTACGACAACATCTTTTCCGTGTTGTAATATTCCCAAGTCAAAAGCTTCGTGAGCCGAAGTAGAAACTTTGGCCATAGCCACAGTCAAGAAATATTCTTGCAAAACATTCAATTCGACATCGTTTTTACGGAATAAATCTGAAGCTCGTAAAGCCATTTCTTTCGATCCGCCACCACCTGGAATTACTCCAACTCCAAATTCAACCAACCCAATGTAGGTTTCTGCAGCAGCAACTACTTTGTCGGCGTGCATACTCATTTCGCAACCGCCACCTAAAGTCATTCCGTGAGGCGCAACCACCACTGGAATTCCAGAATAACGCACGCGCATCATCGTGTCTTGAAACATTTTGATAGCCATATTTAGCTCTTCATATTCTTGCTCGACTGCCATCATAAATATCATTCCGATATTGGCACCGACAGAGAAATTAGCTCCTTGGTTTCCAATAACCAAACCTTGGTATTCTTTTTCGGATAAATCAATGGCTTTATTGATGGCTTGTAAAACGTCGCCTCCTATGGTATTCATTTTGGATTGGAATTCTAAATTCAAAATCCCGTCACCTAAATCTTGGATAATAGCACCGCTGTTGCTCCATACTTTTTTGCTTTCGCGAATGTTGTTCAGGATGATAAAAGCATCTTGTCCAGGAACTTTGGTTTGCGTTTTATTTGGAATATTATAAAAATAAGTAGCCCCTTCTTTAACAGAATAAAAACTTGAAGTTCCAGAGCCTAACATCTCACTTACCCAAGCTGGTGAACTTAAACCTTCGTCTTTAATCATTTCGATTCCTTTTGCCACACCAATGGCATCCCAAATTTCGAAAGGGCCATTTTCCCAACCAAAACCTGCTTTCATCGCGTCATCGATTTTGTATAATTCGTCCGAGATTTCAGGAATTCTATTAGAAACATAAGCAAACATTGCAGCAAAACTTCGTCTGTAAAATTCGCCAGCTTTGTCTTTTCCTTTTACCAAAACCTTGAAACGATTAATGGGTTTATCAATAGTTTTGGTTAATTCCAAAGTGGCAAATGAAGCTTTTTTGGCTGGACGATATTCTAAGGTATCTAAATCTAAAGACAGAATATCTCTTCCTTCTTTTTTGTAAAAACCTTGACCTGTTTTGCTTCCTAGCCATTTATTTTCCATCATTTTGTTAATGAAATCTGGCAGTTTGAATAATTCGTGTCGCTCATCGTTTGGACAGTTTTCGTAAATTCCGTTAGCAACGTGTACCAAAGTATCCAATCCAACCACATCGACCGTTCTGAAAGTAGCTGATTTTGGTCTTCCAATAACAGGTCCAGTCAATTTATCGACTTCTTCGATGGTCAATCCCAATTCTTTAACCAAATGGAACAAACTTTGGATTCCGAAAATTCCAATTCTGTTTCCAATGAAAGCAGGTGTATCTTTGGCTACGACCGAAGTTTTGCCCAAGAATTTTTCTCCATATACAGTTAGGAACTCCAAAACCTCATTTGATGTTTGCGGGCCAGGAATGATTTCGAATAATTTTAAGTAACGAGCTGGGTTAAAAAAGTGCGTTCCGCAGAAGTGTTTCTGGAAATCTTCGCTTCTTCCTTCACTCATAAAATGAATAGGAATACCGGAAGTGTTTGATGTAATCAATGTTCCCGGTTTGCGGTATTTTTCTATTTGTTCGAAAACTAATTTTTTGATGTCCAATCGCTCTACCACAACCTCGATAATCCAATCGACATTGGCCAGTTGCGCCATATCATCTGTTGTATTTCCAGTGGTAATTCTACTGGCGAATTTCTGATGATAGATGGGAGAGGGTTTTGATTTTAAAGCATTTTGGAAATGTTCGTTGACCAAGCGGTTGCGAACAATTTTGCTTTCGAGTGTCAATCCTTTTTTGGCTTCGGCTTCGGTGAGTTCTCTTGGAACAATATCCAAAAGCAGGACTTCGACCCCAATATTGGCAAAATGACAAGCAATTCCTGAACCCATAATTCCGGATCCAATTACTGCAACTTTTTTAATTGATCTTTTCATTTTAAACTGTTTATAGTTTTTGTTTATAGTTTTACTTCAAATAAAAATTGACCTTCAAAAGGATGAATAGTATAGAATTAAAATATTTTCTTATCGGAAATTAATTCATTGATGATTTCTGAAACTTCAATAAAATTTCGAAGTTGTTCAGCAGATACATTATTCTTGACTTCATCGTTAAATTTCAGAACGGTATTTTTAGATAATTCTCTTTTCTCTTTGCCGAATTCGGTTAAAAATATTAAAACTCCACGACCATCCACTGGGTTGGGTTTTTTATATATAAGCCCTTTTTCTTCCATATTTTTCAGGGTTCTGGTCAGGCTTGTTGCTTCCATACCCATCTTTGGTCCCAAAGCAGTTGATGGAGTTCCTCCTTCTTTATCAATGCTTAATAAAGTGAAACCCGTTGCCATTGTGGCGCCATACTTTGTGGCTTCTTCATTGTACATTCTTGATACAGCTTGCCATGTTGCACGTAAAATATAATCTATCGTTTTGTCTTTCATATTAACTATAACGTTTTCAAAGATAATTAAAAATACTATGCATGCATAATAAATTTATTTTTTTTTCAAAAAAAAAAACTCCTCAAGTAGTTGAGAAGATTTACCCTATTGTAAACATACAAAAAAAATAGTGTTTCAAAAATGAATTTTTGGTATAATTCAAAAAGCCTTTAGCTTAATTGAATTAGCTTGAGGCTTTAAAATCGGTTTATTTATCAAACTTGCCACTATCAACGTCTTTCAAGAATTGTATTAAACCAGGGAAATAATGTTCCTGATCATCATATTGAGAGCAATGGCTGCCATTTGGACAATATAAAAAACATCCATTTTGTACTTCTTTTGAAATCCATTACATGTGTTTTGGATCCATTGTGTCATATTGTGAACCAATGGCTAAAGGAGGAATCGTCAATGTTTTTAATTTTGAACTGATGTCTCAATTCTTTAAAGTAGCGTCTCCTGTTATTCCAAACTCGCTCGGGCCTTGCATATATACATATACATTTGGATTCAGATGTTTAAAAACTCTGTTGATGGATTCCGGCCATTTGTCTATTGGCATTCTTAGAATATGTTCTGTTTGAATACTAATTTTATTCTCATATTTACAAAATATAAAAAATTAGTTATAAATTTTATTAAATAAGTTAATGTATTTTTCCATAACAATTTTCCGTTTTAATTTCATAGTAGGAGTAAGGTGACCTCCATCTATGGACCAGACATCTGGCGTTAATTCGAAACGCTTGATTTTTTCCCAGTTCCCAAATTTTTCATTTAATCTATCCACTTCGTCTTGAATACGTTCAATAACTTTAGGATTTGAAATAATTTCTATATTGGTTTTGCCAACGGTTATTCCGTGGAGTCTTTCCCATTCTTTAATAAATTCAAAGTTGGGTTGAATAAACGCTGCTGGCATTTTTTGGCCATCGCCGATCACCATAATTTGCTCAATAAAACGGGATTGTTTCATTGCATTTTCGAGTAATTGAGGCGAAATATATTTACCGCCAGATGTTTTAAACATTTCTTTCTTTCGATCCGTAATTTTAAGAAAATTATCACTGTCCACTTCACCAATGTCGCCAGTATGAAAATAGCCATCAATTATAGCTTCATTTGTAAGTTTTTCATCCTTATAGTAACCCAACATAACGTTAGGTCCTTTACAAAGTATTTCACCATCTGCAGCAATTTTAATTTCGACATTATTTATAATTCGACCAGCAGTTCCAATTTTGAATCCGTTATTTCTTTGATCATTTACTGAAATCACAGGTGAAGTTTCAGTCAGACCGTAGCCTTCCATAACAGGAATCTCCGCAGCAGCAAATATCCGAGCCAATCTAGGTTGTAAAGCAGCACTTCCGTTTACAATCAAGTTTAATCTTCCTCCAAGCCCAGCTTTCCATTTGCTGAAAATTAATTTTCTAGCTAATTTTAGTTGTAAATTATACACAAATCCGTTACCTCCATTTGGTTCATATCGCAAACCTATTTGAACAGCCCAAAAGAATAGTTTTTTCTTAATTCCTTTAAGTTCTGACCCTTTTGCGATAATTTTATCGTAAACTTTTTCTATTAAACGCGGAACTCCAGTCATAACTGTAGGCTGCACTTCTTTGATATTGTCTGAAATTTTTTCTAGAGATTCGCCAAAATAAATTGAACAACCCATAAATTGGTATATATAGGTCACCATTCGCTCGTAGATGTGGCAGATGGGTAAAAAACTTAAAGCGCGACTTTTTCCAGCTGCAAACGGAATTCTATCAGCAGAATCTAAAACATTAGAAACGATATTGTTGTGTGAAAGCATAACCCCTTTTGGTTGTCCAGTAGTTCCAGATGTGTAAATTATAGTAGCCAACTCATGGGGTTTTACATTACTTTTTCTATTTTCAACTTCCTCTTGGTTAGAGGGGTCATTGCCTAAAACAAGCAATTCATCCCAGTTTTTACAACTTTCAATTTCATTAAAGGAGTATATTTCTTTAAGGTTGGGAACATTGTGTTTTATTGCATTAAGCTTAGTCAAAACTTCATTATCAGAAACAAAACAATAAATGGCCTCCGAATGATTTAAAATATATTCATAATCATTTTCAGAAATCGTTGGATATATTGGTACATTTTGAGCACCAGTTTGAAGAATCCCAATATCCATAATATGCCACTCTGTTCTATTGGCACTTGAAATAATAGCAATTTTATCATTTTTATTTATTCCCATTCGCAATAATGCTCTTGAAACTGCATTTGCTTTTGCAATATATTCTTCAGTAGAAGTTTTAACCCAAACCCCATTATACTTTGTAACCAAAGCATCTGAAATATTGTAATGTTCTAATTGAAAATATGGAAAATCAAATAATCGGGTGATTTCTGTCATGTTAGAATTTTATTAATTAAATGCAAATTAGTAAAAAATATGATGTTTTTGTCCTTTTTATAAAAAAAACCATTAAAAAAAATCAACATCCTATTTTTGAAGTTATTTTTTGTTTTTTTTTATAGGAAATAACTAAACTTTATTTTTGGATATTCACTTGTTTTTAAAAGTATCTACAGTGATTTTTATTAAAATTGGGTATTTATTGATGTCTCTTGATGTGATTTTACAAATTGTTATTCAAACAAGTCATTGTATAAAAAAACAGTAATTTTGATTCGTATTTAAATCTAATTTCTAAAGCTTAAATCCTTATTTTTGCACTCAACAGAAATTTTTATGCAAAAATACATCGACCAACTGAACGAAGCTCAACGCGAACCCGTACTCCAAAAAGACGGACCAATGATTATTATTGCCGGTGCCGGTTCTGGAAAAACACGTGTATTGACCATTCGGATTGCTTATTTAATGAGTTTAGGTGTGGATGCTTTCAGTATTTTGTCGTTGACTTTTACCAATAAAGCAGCACGTGAAATGAAAAAACGAATTTCTGATATTGTAGGTTCCAATGAAGCAAAAAATCTTTGGATGGGAACTTTTCACTCCGTTTTTGCTCGAATTCTCCGTTCCGAAGCGGATAAATTAGGGTATCCTTCGAACTTCACTATTTATGATTCCCAGGATTCTGTTCGAGCCATTTCTGGAATCATTAAGGAAATGCAATTGGATCGTGATGTTTACAAACCGAAACAGGTTTTAAGCCGAATTTCTTCTTATAAAAATAGTTTAATTACCGTAAAGGCATATTTTAATAATCCCGAATTGCAAGAGCAAGATGCGATGAGCAAAAAGCCTCGTTTGGGCGAAATTTATCAAAATTATGTGGAGCGTTGTTTCAAATCTGGAGCGATGGATTTTGATGATTTATTGTTGAAAACTAATGAATTATTAACTCGTTTTCCAGAAGTTTTGGCCAAATACCAGAACCGTTTTCGTTATATTTTGGTTGATGAGTACCAAGATACCAACCATTCGCAGTATTTGATTGTTCGCGCTTTGTCTGATAAATTCCAGAATATTTGTGTGGTAGGCGATGATGCTCAAAGTATTTATGCGTTTCGTGGTGCCAATATCAATAATATCCTCAATTTCCAGAAAGATTATGAAGGAGTGAAAACCTTTAGATTGGAACAAAATTACCGTTCGACCAAAAATATTGTGGAAGCAGCCAATACGATAATCGATAAGAATAAAACCAAACTAGACAAAATTGTATGGACAGCCAATGATTTGGGTCCAAAAATAAAAGTCCATCGTAGTTTGACCGATGCCGAAGAAGGTCGTTTTGTTGCCAGCACCATTTTCGAACAAAAGATGCAAAATCAAATGAAAAATGGTGAATTTGCCATCTTGTATCGTACCAATGCACAATCTCGTGCAATGGAAGATGCGCTTAGAAAACGAGATATTCCGTATCGAATTTATGGTGGTTTGTCTTTTTACCAAAGAAAAGAAATCAAGGATGTTTTGTGTTATTTGCGATTAGTTATCAATCCAAAGGATGAAGAAGCATTGGTTCGAGTAATTAATTATCCACACCGAGGAATTGGGGATACTACGGTCGAAAAGTTGACTGTTGCTGCCAATCATTACAAGCGTTCCATCTTCGAGGTAATGCAAAACATTGATAAAATAGACTTGAAACTGAACTCGGGAACCAAGCAAAAACTACAGGATTTTGTCACAATGATTCAAAGTTTTCAAGTGATTAACGAAAATCAAGATGCTTTTTATATCACCGATCACGTAGCCAAGAAAACAGGATTAGTTCAAGAATTAAAGAAAGATGCGACTCCGGAAGGAATGGCAAAAATCCAGAATATCGAAGAATTATTAAACGGTATCAAGGATTTTACCGAAGGACAACGAGAAATTGATGGTGCTCGTGGTGCCTTGTCCGAATTTATGGAAGATGTAGCTCTGGCAACCGATTTGGACAAAGATACCAGTGATGAAGATCGTGTGGCTTTGATGACGATACATTTAGCCAAAGGATTAGAATTTCCACATGTTTTTGTGGTGGGAATGGAAGAAGATTTGTTTCCGAGTGCCATGAGTATGAGCACCCGAAGTGAACTGGAGGAAGAACGCCGTTTGTTTTACGTAGCTTTAACTCGTGCCGAACATCAAGCCTATTTAACTTATGCGCAATCCCGTTATCGTTGGGGAAAACTGACAGACAGCGAACCATCACGTTTTATCGAAGAAATCGATGGGCAATATCTGGAATATCTCACTGCCGAAGAAAATAATTACCGCTACAAACCAATGATTGACAGCGATATTTTTGGGGATATAGATAAGTCCAAATTGCGTTTGGCAAAACCAGCCAATGGAACGCCACCTAAAAAATTTGGTGAAGAACCTACTTCAATTATTCGAAAATTAAAACTAGTTTCTAGCAATCCCTCTGCGGAAGGTCTAAATTTATTTGACAATAAATTGACAGCAGGAAATATCGTGATGCACGAGCGTTTTGGAAAAGGTGAAGTATTAAACTTGGAAGGAGTTGGAGCCGACAAAAAAGCCGAAATCAAATTTGAAGTGGGCGGAATTAAGAAATTGTTGTTGCGTTTTGCGAAATTGGATGTGATTGGGTAGAAATGATAATTATTATGGAGAGAAAAAAATTATTTAAATTTTTTATTGGTATATTTTTTTTGGGTTATATTTTCAATAATTTTTTTACAGAGGGAATGATTACGGGAGAATATGTTAGTAATAATACAAAATCTCTTTTAGAAGGACCAAGTAGAAGTGGCGAAAAATTATTTTTATTGGATGATAATAAATTTGAAAGTGACACTTGGGGTAACGGAACTTATAAATTAAAATATACATTTGGAGGTACAAGAATAGATTTTACTTATAATTATGAATTTGGAAGAGCTGGTTATCTAACATCAATCAACAGAAGTTATTTCTTTGGTAAACCACAAATAATTTTAGATCGAGATTTAGAATTTTATTTTGAAAAGATAAAATAATTCAACAATTCTGGGCCACAAACTATAAACAACCAACCATAAACATCAATGGCACAATTCATAAAAATATACGAAGACAAACCAAACGAAGCGGCAATAGCCAGAGTTGTTAAGGTTTTGCAAGACGGTGGTTTGGTTATTTATCCAACTGATACTGTTTATGGTTTGGGTTGCGATATTACCAATACCAAAGCTTTGGAACGGATCGCCAAGATTAAAGGCATAAAATTAGAAAAAGCAAACTTTTCTTTTATTTGTTACGATTTGAGTAATCTTTCTGATTATGTGAAGCAAATAGACACGGCAACTTTCAAGATTTTGAAAAGAGCTTTGCCTGGTCCATATACTTTTATTTTGCCTGGAAATAGTAATTTACCAAAGGAATTCAAGAAGAAAACTACGGTCGGAATTCGTATTCCTGATAATTCGATAGCTTTAGAAATAGTTCGTCAATTGGGAAATCCAATCGTTTCTACCTCTATTCACGACGAAGACGAAGTAATAGAATACACCACCGACCCTGAACTTATTTTTGAGAAATGGCAAAATTTGGTTGATATGGTTATTGATGGAGGTTATGGGGATAACATTGGGTCAACCATTATTGATTTATCAGGATATGAGCCAACTGTTGTAAGAGAGGGTAAGGGTAGTTTGGATATTCTTTAAGAAGTGTTCAGTTTTCAGAAAATTAGTTTTCAGTTGTTGTAAAATCAAGATTAGTATTCGGTAATAAACACAAAAAAAAGTATAGATTCTCCAGACGTTTTCTTTACCCTAAACCCAGTGAGCAGAAAATTAGTGTTCAGTTGTTGCAGATTCGAAATTAATATTCAGTTATAAACGCAAAAAAAGTCTCGATTTCTCGAGACGTTTTCTTTTTACTAAACCACTGAACACTAAATACTGTTCACTGACCACTGATTACTATTGTTGTTTTTTCATTTCTTTTTCTATCATATCATAGAATTGGTCAATTTTAGGCAAAACCACGATACGAGTTCTTCTATTTCTTGCTTTGTTTTCGGCGGTATCATTAGCAACTAACGGAATATAAGAACTTCTTCCCGCGGCGATTAATTGTTCTGGTTTAACACCCAATTGTCCAGTTAATACGCGAATAATTGATGTAGAACGTTTCACACTCAAGTCCCAGTTGTCAAGTAATATTCCGCTTCCGTTAAAAGGAACGTTATCTGTGTGACCTTCGACCATACATTCAAAATCTGGTTTGTCATTCACTACTTTAGCCACTTTAGCCAAAACTCCTTTTGCTTTGTCGGTTACCTCATAGCTACCACTTTTGAACAATAATTTGTCGGCAATAGAAATGAATACAACTCCTTTTTCAACATTGATTTCGATGTCTGGGTCTGATATTCCAACCGAAGCTTTTAAACTAGTAACAACAGCAAGAGTTACACTGTCTTTTTTAGTTAAAGCATCTTGCATTCTGCTAATTTTCAAATCTTTTTCTTTAATAGATTCTAAAGCTTTTTCAATGTTTTGAGCACCTTTAGTTGACAAAACAGTCATATCTTTTGACTGGGAAATTAAATCCTTATTTTGAGAAATCATAAGTTGGTTTTGATCTTTCAATGCGTCAACACTAGCTTTAAGTCCTGCTTTTTCTTCCAAGCAGGAATTTAATTTTACGGTGCAACTGTTTAATAAATCTTGGGTTTCTTTATTTTTGGCTTCTAATGCTGTATATTGTTTTTTAGAAACGCAAGAAGTTAAGAGCACGAAGAATGATAAGGCGATAACAATTTTTTTCATAGATGATTAAATTTAATTAATTATGTTTTACAAATCTACATTTTATTATTTATTTAGTGTTTAAAATATTGTTAAATACTTTGACTTTCTTTACAAAATAAAGATAAACGATACTTTTAGTTTTGTAATATTTTTTAGATTGAAAATTACCTCTCTTTTTATAATTTATTGTAACTAGTGTATAAAATGAAAAATGGGCTTTCAGAATTGCCCAAAAATGTTTGAATTGTCCTTGAACAAGAAATTGTATTCCAGCAATTCCGTCCAAAATAAGACGAATAAAAAGAACAGAAATCAATTGATTTTTGGGCAAATTCTTTACCATCATCAGTAATGAATTTCTAAAATTCAAAAAGGTTTTCATGGGATTACCTAGTTGCAAAGTAGCTCCCCCCACGTGATACACCAGCGATTGTGAATTGTATTTAATGATATGACCTCTATTGAAAGCGCGCCAACACAAATCTATTTCTTCTTGATGGGCAAAAAAATCGGCATCGAAACCATTCAGTTCCTTATAAACGGAACTTCGTATAAAAAAACAAGCACCCGAAGCCCAAAAAATTTCGCAATTGTAGTCGTATTGTCTGTTATCTTTTTCCAAAGTTTCAAAAATTCGTCCACGGCAAAACATATAGCCATATTTGTCCATAAATCCACCAGCAGCACCAGCATATTCAAAGTATTCTTTGCGTTTGAAATCTAAAATCTTTGGTTGGATAATGGCTGTTTTTGATTCGTTTTCAAAAGTTTCTATAATGGGTTTCAGCCAGTTTTCGGTCACTTCAATATCCGAATTTACTAATGCATAAATTTCGGCATCAATGTGTTTTAATGCTTCGTTATAGCCTTGTGCAAAGCCATAATTACTCTCGTTTTTGATAATTTGTATTGTTGGAAAATGAGCTTTTACGAATGCAACCGAATCATCGGTCGAATCATTGTCGGCCAGGTAAACGGTCGCTTCGGGAGAATATTTTACAACAGAAGGTAAGAACTGCTCCAATAATTTTGTTCCATTCCAATTGAGTATTACGACGGCTGTTTTCAAGTTTGTTGTTTATAGTTTGTTGTTTATAGTTTCAAAATTTGGAAGCTCGTTTAGAAAAATATATTTTTCATTTTCAAAATCCATAAGGCAAAAGTAATGATTCAAACCATTAGTTACCATCAAATATTGTGCTTTCAAAGTCATATTATAGCGGGCAATTTGATCGAAGGTGGCTTGTGCAGTTTTAATTTCTGGAGCTTTACATTCCACCAAAACAAAAATGGAACCATCAGGATTGAAAACCACAATGTCGTATCTTTTTCGCAATCCGTTGACATTCAAAACTTTTTCGACGTTAATTAATGATTTGGGATATTTTTTTTCTTCCAGTAAAAACCGAACCACGTGCTGGCGAACCCATTCTTCGGGAGTTAGAATGATAAATTTTTTCCTAATTTCGTCGAAAATAGACACTTTATTTTCGCTATTTTTGAAACGAAAAGAATAACAAGGAAAATTGAGTTGCTGCATATTGCAAAAATAGTTAATTTAGTTTAAGGTTTCAAGTTTCAGGTTGTGCAACTTGAAACTTGAAACCTTAAACTTGAAACCAAGAAAAATGGACGAAGTTTTAAAAATAGTCAATGACATCAAAGCGGGCAACATCAAACCAATCTATTTTTTGATGGGAGAAGAAGCGTATTATATCGACAAATTATCCGATTATATTGAAGACAAAGTGTTGACTGAAGACGAAAAAGGCTTCAATCAAACCGTTTTATATGGTCGTGATGTTACGATAGAAGATATTGTTTCGACTGCCAAACGTTATCCGATGATGTCGGAACGCCAAGTGGTTATTGTAAAGGAAGCTCAGGAATTGTCACGTACTATTGACAAAATCGAAAGTTATGCCGAAAACCCAATGCCATCAACGGTTTTGGTTATTTGTTATAAATACAAAACTTTGGATAAACGTAAAAAAGTAACCAAACTTTTAGCCAAAAATGGAATCGTTTACGAAAGTAAAAAACTCTACGAAAATCAAGTAGGCGATTGGATTAAACGGGTTTTGGCAGGTAAAAAATATTCCATTGAACCCAAAGCCAATGCCATGTTGGTGGAATTTCTGGGAACGGATTTGAGTAAAATCAACAATGAATTAGAGAAACTGCAAATCATTTTGCCGAAAGGCAGCACGATTACGCCACATCATATTGAGGAAAATATAGGGTTCAGCAAGGACTTTAATATATTTGAATTGCGAAAAGCCATTGGTGATAAAAATCAATTGAAAGCCTACACCATTGCCGTTAATTTTGCGCAAAATCCAAAAGACAATCCTATGGTTGTGACTACGAGTTTGGTGTTTAGTTTCTTCGTACAATTACTAAAATATCACGGATTGAAAGATAAAAACCCTAATAATGTTGCCAAAGTATTGGGAGTTAATCCGTTTTTTCTAAAGGATTATGACATTGCACTCAAAAATTATCCAATGCGGAAAGTGAGTCAGATTGTGGGTTCATTGCGAGATATTGATGTAAAAAGCAAAGGAGTTGGGGCGAATGCTTTACCACAATCCGATTTATTGAAAGAAATGCTTTTTAAAATATTTAATTAGCGGTTAAATTTTACGATATTTGCACTTCTAAAATAAAAAGCAACAATAATTATGGGAATGAATAAAAATACTATTTTAGGATGGGCGACTTTGATAATGATACTAATGGGATTTTTATTAATTGGATTGGGAGCTTTTAAATATAGAGATGTTTCTGGCTGGGGATTTGCCGCTGTAGGTGTAGGATTTTTAGCAAATGCCTGGGTTTTTAATGCATTGAAAGGAAGAGTATAGTATGCTGTTTATAGTTTTTGGTTTATAGTTTATTGTTATGGCGAAAATAAATAAGTTTGAAGATTTAGAGATTTGGCAAAAAGCCAGGGAATTATGTCAATATATTGAGCACTTGATTCAAACCACAACTTTAAAAACAAATTATTCACTCAAAGATCAAATAGACAGGAGTTCAGGCTCGGTTATGGATAACATTGCCGAAGGTTTTGAAAGAAATGGCAATAAGGAATTTATTCAATTTTTGAGTATTGCAAAAGGTTCAGCTGGTGAGGTAAAATCTCAATCTTACAGAGCTTTTGATAAAAAACTAATTTCAGAGGAACAACACTTGAAATTAAATGAAATGACCGAAATAGAAAAAAATAAAATAGGAGCGATGATGAATTATTTAAGAAATTGTGAAATCAAAGGACTTAAATTTAAGTAATCCAACAACCATAAACTAAAAACAACAAACAATAAA
>JAYVIK010000286.1:0-2752 GCA_043770265.1 Flavobacterium sp.
AGACAAAATTGTAATTTCATTCGTAAGGGTAATTCAAGCAACTGCTAAAAATTAAAACAAATGATTTATTGGTCACCTGAATAGATAAAACCCTGCCTGCCGGCAGGCGGGTATGCAGGATAGTGTTCTAACTTTCAGATTCTAATTACTATTACATCAAATTACTTCGCCTAGTCCCTATCGTTCAATGTCATTAAGTTAAGAAAAAATAGACTCGGTTTTGTCATTCCGACGTAGGAGGAATCTCATTAGTTGCTTACATTGCGGGATTTGCCTCGCCTGTTTGTCCCGATAATTATCGGGACTCGAGTCTCGTGTTGGTCGAAATGACAAACAAATCCTTAACTTAATGACATTGCGCTATGGCTCAAATTGCATATTAGTTTATAAAAGCGATACAAACAATTATTTAGACTTTTTTTCCTGATTCATTCAAAAATACAACTGTTTTTTTTACTAAATCATATGGTAGAACTAAAAATGGTCAATTATGAACAATTTTATATACTTCTATTTACTATCGATTTCTAATTTTGACCCCTAGTTACAAAGTTGTATTTTTTTAGTTTTTGAATTCAAAACAATCAATTATGGTATACAAGTAGTTGGTTTATTGTAGGCTGAAATAATAAGGATCCTTACATTATGTTTTAAAGCGTTTACCCCAATCCTTTTTATTTTCGTCTTTTTTTGTGAAGGAACTGCTTGTTTTTTTTGTGTATAATCGCAACAAAACATTGCTTGTATTACAAAAACAAAATATTCTTAGCGAAGTACATACAGTGCTTAAATTTTCTAAAAAGATTAGAAAATATTTATAAATAAACAGGGAAAAGCCCTGCAATAATTAATTAACAAATTTTATTTTTATGAAAAACAAACTACTTTATCAAAAAAGACTTTTACAGTTTGCGTGTAGCCTGTGCTTGATTCTGCTGTGTATCACTGCGAGCTGGGGACAAGCTCAGGTTATCGGAACGTTTCCTTTTATGCAGGGCGGGTTTGAAAACCAAACTGCAGGTACAGTCGGCACCACATTATCAACTACAGCTTGGACAAGATCCTCTACAGCAGGCACTTCCGCTATTGTCACTTCTGCGGCTAATGCAAGAACGGGTACGAAATATGCCAATGGTGTTTTTGCAGCACTTAATCAACGTGCACTTCAAAGCTCTTCTGGTACTGCAACCACTACTGCTGTGACTTATACAATTCAGTTTTATGTAAAAAATGCTTCTCTTGCATCATTTCAGGTAGGGTTGAATACAACTAATGTTACTGCGACAATTCCCACCTCGAGTTCTTGGACAAAAGTTACTCAGGCAATTTTAGCGCCTGTTGTTACAGCAGGTAGTTTAAATGCTTATATTGGAAGGGCTTCAGCAAATACCACTTCTTTTGACGTTGATGATGTAGTAGTTTATTTGGGAGCTGCTGATGCAACACTTCCTGATAATCCTACAACACCTGTTGCTTCGGCTATCGGAGATAACCAACAAACAATTTCTTGGACTGCTGCAAGTGGTTCAGAAGGTGTTGATGGAGGTGGTTATATCGTAGTTCGTGGTACTGCAGCAATTGCTTCTACTCCTAATGCTAATGGTATTTATGGTGTGGGTAATACAGTTGCTACTGGAGAACAAGTAGTTTATATAGGAACTGGTACTACATTTACAGATACTGGACTAAATTCATCTACTGCTTATTTTTATAAAATATATTCAGTAGATAAAGCTTTCAATTATGGAGCTACACCTATAACAATTACTAGCACTACAACTGGTGCCGTGGTACCTGTAATTACGGCATCGACTGCTGCATTGTCTGGATTTTTAACGACAACGGCATCTGCCTCTGCTACTCAATCTTTTACTGTAACGGGTGTAACTTTGACAAATAATCTAGTTGTAAGCACAGCCTCGACAGATTATGAGTTGTCATCAGATGGTTTTGCAACAGCAGGAGTTGCATCAATTAATTTAGGATTAACACCAACAAATCCTACAACAATATCCGTACGATTGAAATCAGGTTTGATAGGCGGAGCCAAAACAGCCAATATAACTGTTGCTTCTACAGGTGCCGCTGCTGTTTCTGATGTCGTTTGTACTGGTGGTGTATCGGCTACTTATTACTATGTAGGTTCAGGCGCATTGACCACCAACACAAACTGGGGTACAAATACAGATGGCACTGGAACAAATCCTACCGCAGTAACAGATGCTTTTGCAACATTTATTATTCGCAATACTACCGCTGTAAGTACAGATGCTGCTTGGGTATTAGGAGCAAGTTCTAAACTAATTGTTGGAGACGCTACTCTACCAGCAGTAGCTTTAACCGTTGTGAGCACATTCCCAATTACGGGTGGACCTATAGATATTCCTGCGGCAAGTTCAGGAGCAAACAGTCTTTTTTGGCAAGATGTAGCTTCACCTATCTATGGTACATTACACGCTAGTTCTGAGGTGCATTTGCAACCAGCAATAGCGGCTACTTATACTATAGCTGGACCTACTTTTGGTAAATTGTTTATTGATGGAGCAGGCGTGGTTACTATTAGCAGTTCAGCCACAATAGCATCTTCATTATTCGTGGCTGCTAATTCTACATTTAGTTTGAATTATGGAGCGGCTTCCGCATTACCTATACTTACAGGAGGAACAGCTACTATTAACGGAACGCTTAGATGTTCTAGAGGATCGGGTAGTGGACTGTTTTCTTTTAGTGGAGCAACTACTGCGGCAATTCG
>JAYVIK010000287.1:0-7419 GCA_043770265.1 Flavobacterium sp.
TCTTAAAACTAAAGTCGATAAAGATACCAACCCAATGGATATGGGCGGACTTGATGCCGACAATATGTATTCTATCGTTATGAAATGGGATTGGGGAAATAGCCGTGGAGACATTTATCACGATCCTGAAACTAGAAAAAATAGTATTTCCTATCGCTCTGTTTTATCAAGATTAATGGACAAGCTAATTGCCGAAGGAAAATTGGACAAGGCCAAAAAAGTAATCGAATTGTCTTTGACAGAAATGCCAGTAGAGAAGTTTGGTTATTACTCTATGGTAGAACCTTTTGCAAGAGGCTATTATGAAGTGGGCGAAAAGGAAAAAGCACAACAACTTCTAGAAAAATTAATAGGCAAATACAAAGAAAACTTAAATTATTACGGCACTTTAAGCTCTTCGGATCAAGTCTCATTAGCTATTGACATTATAACTGATATTGAGCGTTACAGAAGCTTATTGACAGTAATGAAAGAAAGTGGCGATGTTCAATTTTACAATAAAAGCAGACCTGCATTCAACACTTATATCAAAATGTTTGACCGTTTTGAACGTGAAACAGAGTAAATTTAACTAAAAAAATTGCAAATCATTTATCAATAAAAATTCATTTGAGAAAAATAATTCTTTTATTATCCTTATTTTCTGCAATGTTTTCTTTTGGTCAAACACCAGCAAGCATTGCAGAAATTTTAAAAAAACAACAAGGTAGTATAATTGAAGAATCTATTAATTGTGCAACAAAGTACAATTATACCATTCAAATGAAAGAATGGCAAGAATGTCTAAGACCTTGGATTGAAAAAAGACAGCACCCTTGCCTATCTATGGCAACAAAAGGCAATGCCTTATTTCAAAGCCAGAAAATATGAACTAGGGATGTTTTATCTAGATAAAGCAGTAAAGTATGACAAACAAGAATGGCTGCCTTACAGAGCTTTTATGAAGTGTATTTTTGTGAAAACCTATAAAGATGCCATTGTAGATTTTGAAGAGTGTATAAAACGCTACGGCAATGGATATAGGATGGATCATACCTATAATTTCTATATTGGTTTATGTTATCTGCAGCTCAACGAATATGCAAAAGCTGAAAAGCTCTTCAAAGAATACAACGAAGGCCTTTTCAAGAACAGACAAGGACTAGAACATCCAACTGCTTTATTTTATTACGGAATTTCAAAATATGAACTAAACCAATTTGAAAAAGCCATAGTCATTTTTGACAAAGCATTAAAAATATATCCTACACTTTCTGATGCCAAATATTACAAGGCTATTTGCTTGGTTAAATTAGGCAAAAAGGAAGAAGCCAGTGCCTTGATCATAGAAGCAAAAAACGAACCTAAAGACGGCTATTTTATCAATGAGGACAATGCTGTTTATGAAACCTATCCTTATCAAATTCGCTGGAAATAAAGCTGCTTTTTAATATAAAATTAAAGCCATTTATTATTCCAAATTAGTCAAATGAAATTAGACCAAATAAAATATTCAACGGCTAATTCCAAAACCTTTAATACCAAACACTATTACATTTTAATCCAATCTTACGCACTGTTTGTCAAGATTATGCTTTATCACCTAAACCGTCCCTAATCTCTTTCGTTATGACTCCTACGGAGTGACAAATAGCTTTATGTTTTAGACTATTTTTAAAGTTCTTGGTATAAAATAAAATCATTATTGGTGTTGTCACTGATCAAATCAGTATTTAATCCCGCCTATAAACAAAAAAATCCCGATTGCTCGGGATTTAAATTTTACTAAAATTTCAATTTAATAATTGAATTGTTTTCTATTGTCTTTAATTTCTGCTTTGTCTTTTAATGCAGGCAAAACTCTGTTAACATCTCCAGCGCTTTGCGCTTTCAATTTGGCTACATAAGCAGTATGATCTTTTAAAACTGGTGCTTTCACAGTGTTTGTATTTTTTACAACATAAACTCCAGTATTTCCTTCAATTGGGGCTGAAAGTTTACCTGATGACAATGCAAATGCGTTTCCAACAACTTTAGGTTCTTGACCTACACCACCTGTTAGCACAGGATTTTCCATTGTAACATCTGTAGCTTGTTGTACAGCAGTACCTGTAGCTTTTGCAATCGCTTCTAATGAAGTTCCTGCCATTTTAGCTTTAATTAACTCCGCTTTTTTCTTATTTTTAAGAATTGGTTCAATATAAGAACGAACCAAATCAACAGCCATTAATCCTTCTGGGTTTGATTTTTTAACTTTCGCAATTACGTTACCCAAATTGGCTACTTCAAATCTTTTAACAGCACCTACACTTGTTCCATCTTCGAAAGCCCATAGAACAATATTTCTTTGGTTACCCAATGCACCAAACGATTCGTCCATAGCTTTTACAGTAACCGCTGGCGCAACTGTAAGTTTAATTGCTGCCGCCGCTTTTGCAAAATCTTTTTCGTTAGCATCAATTTCAAATTGTGTCGCTTGAGCGAATATTTTATCAGAAGTTGCTTCAGAAGCTTCTACTTTTTGAGCTATTGTGGCTAGACGAATTCCGTCTTGTTTGTCGGTGACTTTGATGATGTGAAAACCAAAATCAGTTTCAACTAAACCAACTTTTCCAATAGGATTATTGAATACAAAATCATTGAAAGGTTTTACCATTTGGTTTGGACCAAAAAACCCTAAATCACCACCTTGTTGTGCTGATGAATCATCTGATGCAGTGAAAGCCAACATTAAGAAACTATCAGGATTTGCATTTACCTGAGCTAAAATTGATTCCGCTTTAGCTTTAGCTTCTTCTTTTGTTCTTTGTTCTTTTTTATTCGGAACTTGAGTACCTTCATAACTAATCAAGATGTGGCTTGCTTTTGCATTTACTCCTAATTTTCTACCCATTGATTTAGATATACAATAGTATTTTCCATTCATATAAGGTCCGTAGATTTCGCCTGGTGCCAAATTGTATAATTTGTCAGCATCAACTGCTGGCAAATCTTTTTTAGCAACATAAGTCGAATCATAAGGAATATCCGAATTGGAATTTACAAATTCGATCGTATTTGGAGCATCTTTAAATCCTGGCTCGGTTACATTGGTTTTTGTCTGTTCGTCATATTTTACACGATTAGTCAACAAACCATTTATTTTAGCTTTTATTTCAGCTTCATCTTCTGGCGAAGCTTTGTCTTCAATTAAAACATACTCGATTTCACGATTTTCATCAGCTTTATATTTCTTTTCGTTCTTTTTCATGAAAGCTACAATCTCATCATCAGAAACTTTTACATCGCTATCTTTTATTGTAGAATATAAACCTGCAACATAAGCAAAGCTTACTTTGTTAGCTTCCATTTCGTATTTCAATTTTCCTTCGCTTTCAGTACTATAAGTACCCGCTTTTATCATTGAAGTGTACATTTGATATTTTGCATTTAGCTCAGCATCTTTTTCTCTACCTGTGACATATTGCGCTATTTCTGGATTTGTTTTTATGGCTTCTTTGAATTTAGCTTCATCAAAAACTCCTGCAGCATTCAAAAACATTGGGTTTTTTCCAATATTTTGATCCGATTTCAAAATCTCCATTATATGTTTTGCCCCTACTCTAAGTCCTAATTTATCAAATTCATTTGTAAGCAAGGCTATTGAAACTTCTTGATCCCAAACTCTATTTGCAGCAGCTGTTGGAGTAACTCCTTGTTGACTTTTTTCGACATTGCTCACTTTGAGTCTAAAATCCTCGAATGGAATATCTTTTCCGTTAACACTACCTACATCATTTGAACTTTTACCAAAACTCCCTTTAGTAAAAACATCTCCTGCAATAAATGCAAATAAACAAAATCCAATAACTACTATTAATAATGCGGAACGTTGTCTAATTTTTTGTAAAACTGCCATTTTTATTTTTATTAATTTTTATATTCAGTTTGCGAAAATACAATTATCTAATTAATAATTATAGTAGTCGCGTTATAATTTACAAGTTTTTTTGATTTATTAATAAAAATCAATCTTTTAATGTCATTTTAACCAATTCGATTTTCTTATTAGTGGCTTCTTCGATGATAAAATGGTAATTTTCAATAGTAATCAAATCTCCTTTTTGAGGAATTTCTTTGGTAGAATCTACAATAAAACCGCCCAATGTTCCATAAGAATCACTTTCGGGAATATTGAATTTGTAGGTTGCATTTAAATATTCTACATCCAATCGTGTCGAAAAAATATAGCTACCGTCTTCGAGGTCATTCTCGGTCAACTCTTCGTCAGAATCATGTTCGTCTTCAATTTCCCCAAAAAGTTCTTCAACGATATCTTCAATTGTAATAATTCCAGAAGTTCCTCCGTATTCATCAAGAACTACGGCTACGCTTTTCCTTTTTTTGGTTAGCAAATTCATTGCATCTTTAATATAAATCGTTTCTGGTACAAATTCTACTGGAATAAGTATTGATTTGATGTTTTTTGGCTTTTTGAATAAATCAAAAGAATGAACATAACCTACAATATCATCTAGTGAGTTATTAAAAATTACAACTTTAGAATACCCAGTTTCAATAAACAAATCTTTCAGTTCTATCACAGAATCAAATAAATCTATAGCCACAAGTTCCGTTCTTGGAGTCATAATATCTCGAGCTTTCACTCCTGAAAAGCCAAGTGCATTTTGAAAAATTTGAATTTCGGAATCCATTTCGTCGTTGTCTTCAACGGTACTCATTTGCTCGGTAATGTAATTGCCTAATTCAGCTTTACTGAAATATAATGGGATTAAATCGCCTTGAGTTTTGAAAAATTTTATTAAAACAAAATCGGAAATCCAGATAAAGAAAGAGGATACATAATAAAACAAAAGGTAAAAACAGTATGCTGGAAGTGCTAAAACCTTGATTAAAGTATTGGCATAAATCTGGAAGAAAACTTTGGGTAAAAACTCGGCAGAAATCAAGACAATTACCGTTGAAATGAGTGTTTGAAAAAGCAAGTTCAGAAGTCCAGAAAAATGAACCCCTAGATGTTCTAACCAAAGCATCAATAAATCGCCCATAAAAAACCCATATATCACCAATGCTATAGTATTGCCAACGAGCATCGCAGCAATAAATTTTGATGGCTTTTCGGTAAGTTTTGAAAGAATTTTTGAAATGAAATTGTCTTGTTTCTTCTCTATTTCGAGATAAATTTTATTCGAAGAAATAAACGCAATTTCCATTCCCGAGAAGAATGCACATAATATTAGACACAATATAATGATACTAATTTCCATAATTAGGGCTTGTTGTTCCTGTCTTGCATCTTCTTGGCAAAATTTCTTCGGAAGAAAAACATAAAGACCGCCAAACCACCTATCAGCAAACTTATTTTTGGTGTTGCAACTGGATCATTCCATTTGGTAACAGCATCGTAAAAAAAGGCAGCTCCAAGAATGAGGTATAAATAGGGTGTATATTTTAAATATTGCATAACTGTTTGGTTTAAATTATTCGTCAGAGTCTATTTCGCCTGCAATTTTTTGAGAGTAGATCATCTTAAAATCTTTGCTAAAATCGATTCCTTGACCGTTTGAAGTGCCTTTTGGATCTGTAAATTTAAAGCTTTTTTCAGTAAAAAACCATTCGTTTTTTTGGTCAAAATACAATTGATCGGTTTCTAGAATTTGCCCATCTTGAGAGGTGATTTTTACATTTCCAACTAAATCGATAATGTTAGTCGATTTGTAAGAAGTAGCATAATCGGCTAAAATGACGGTTCTCTTTTTGTTCTTATCGTATAAAGTTACATCAATTCCTTTAGGAAAATCGGTAAAAGGGAAAGAAACATTAGCATATTCTTTCATGATTGGACTTACCAAAATAGCAGTAATTCGACCCGAATCGGTGTATTTCAAATTTATTTTTTCGGCTTCACCGCTTGGTACAAATTCCGTGAAATTACTTTTTTGGACTTCTTTGAAATTACTTTCGCATCCAAAAAACAGCGTTACGGCAAGAACCGTGACAACTATTAGAATTGGATTTTTTTTTAGTAAATTCATGTATTGCGTTCAACAGAATTCTGAATGATACTTTCGAAATAGATTTTGACTTTTAACGATATTTACTTTTTACAAACCATTTATCATTAAGCGAAAACCCCAAATTTAAAATAAAATAATTTTCCTGAACTAAGTTATTAGCAGTTGTTCCTTTTTTTCCAAATTGAAAACCAACGTTTAAATTAGACAAAGAACCCTTTATCGGCAATCCTAAACCTAGTGTCATCCCAACATCATTTATTGAAGTAGAATTCACGACCAATCCCGTTTTTTCATACACAAAACCTCCTCTGTAGGTAATTCTTTTAGCGTAACTAAAAAATGGATTTGTCTCAGGTGTGAAATAGCCTCCAAGACCATATCTTTCATATTTAGTGTAAGTTACATTACCTGAGGTGTTGTAAGTATTGTATAATTTACCAACATCTTGAATAGCAACATCAACTCCAAAAACCCATTTTTTGGTATCTCCAACACCCAAACCAAGAGCCCATTTTTGTTCCAATTGCAATTCAGATTTGTTAGTAACCGTAGGGTAAGGATCAACATCTGTATAATCAAAGTCTGCATTTATAGTGACCGTGCTTATAGTCCTGTCGTTGTTAGACACTAAGGTGCTTTTTGGAGTATATGTCAAACTACTAAAAAGTGTTATTTTCTCTTTCAATTTATATTGATACATCAAACCAAAGTTCAGGTTCAAACCGGTCAAATCAGTAACATTAAACTCCCGAGTTCCTATTGGAACTAAAGGTATAAATTCTAAGCTATTAGTTTGAATTTTTCCAAAATTATAATAAGCCGTTGCGCCAATACTTAAATTAGGTAATATTCTATAGCCGGTTCCTAAAAAAACTCTATTAATGCCACCCGAACCATTAAAACGCTTACTATTTTGATTGACATCTTCGGAGAGGTTTTCTATTTTGTATCCTACAGAAGAATAAGGTATCAAACCAAAACCTGCCCCAAATTTTCCAAGCGGAATAGCTAATGCTAAATAGTCTAAAGTGGTTCTTTGTGCCGTTGCTGTAGCAGTTTCTGATTTTTGACTTTTGTAATCACTACTTCCTGCTATTGAAAAATTGGTGAGTTTCAGATTTCCATATCCAGCAGGGTTTTGAAAATTGATTCGTGTACTATCTGGAATCATTGAAATTCCACCCATTGAACGACTTTCTACATTCCCATTAAATCGTGCCTCTCCAATTCCATAAAATGAATAGGGCGATGAAGAACCCTCTTGCGAAAAAGAAACTAATGACAACAATAAACAAGAACTTAATAAAAAATTTTTAATCATTTTTGATTTTATATTGAAATGTTTGGTTCAAACTTTCGAGTAGGAAATTTGAATTGGCAAATATGGTATTTTTTAATCGTTTAGCCAAAAATTCTGAGTCTC
>JAYVIK010000288.1:0-22028 GCA_043770265.1 Flavobacterium sp.
ATTATAAATCCTGTTTGGCCTTCAAACAGGATTTTTTTTGTTCAATTCAGTTTTATAATCATTGTCAGATGTATAACTTTTAAATTAGGTTGACAAATAATACAATTGAAAACAAAAAAACTGCTTATAATTGTTGCATTTTTGACATACTATTTAAGATTTTATTAATAACTAATAGTGCTGAGCTCCTTCAACGACTCTAAAAATATGAAGCAGCGATGGAAACAAAGCATCCATAGATTCCTGAGCACCTTTTGTCGAACCCGGCAAAGTCATTATAAGCGTTTTGCCTTTCATTCCAGCAACACCTCGTGACAACATTGAAAAAGGAGTGCGATCTTGACCATAATTGCGCGCAGCTTCCATAATTCCAGGAATTTCTCTATCCAAAAGTGGTTTTATGGCTTCTGGCGAGTTATCTCTTGGCGAAAGTCCTGTTCCTCCTGTCAATATAATAAGGTCTATGTTTTGCGAATATAACTCCAAAACTTTTTCTTGAATTCCAATAGTATCATCTGAAATAATCGAATAATCACTGATGCCAACATTACAAGTTTCTAATTTTTGAATAATGGCTTTCCCTGCAAAATCGGTTTTTTTTCCAGCCGAAATACTATCCGAACATACAATAACAGCTGCTTTCAAATCCATGCGAAATTTATCCATAAAATCAGATTTGCCACCTTTCTTTTCTAATAATTTAATGGAATGTATTTCGATTCCCTTATCTATAGGTTTGAGCATATCATACATCGTCAATGCTACCACCGAGGCACCGTGCATGGCCTCTACCTCTACTCCTGTTTTGTAAATAGTATGCACTTCGATTTCGATACTAATTTCCAAGTCGTTTATAGTATATTGAACAGCGGTAAATTCTACAGGAATGGGATGGCAATCCGGAAGCATATCACTAGTGCGTTTTACGGCAAAGAGTCCAGCGGTTTTCGCCATTTCGAAAACATCTCCTTTGGGAACCGTTTTATTGACAATAGCGTCAATTGTTTCTTTTTTACTGACTTTTACAATGGCTTGCGCTTTGGCAATACGAAGGGTATTGGATTTGAATGTTATATTGACCATTTGAGGTTGGAAGTTAGAGGTTATGGGTTAGATGATAAGAGATTAAAAGTAATTTATTTAGAATTGTTTTTTGTTTTTGCTATTAATATTGCAATTGACATTGATATTGCAATTGCAATTGCAATTGCTAAAGTTGATTTTCTTTCCAGACAAAAGTATCATCTTCAAAAATTTCTTTTCCCCAGATAGGCGTCATAGCTTTTATATGTTCTACAATATCTTCACATGCATCGAAAGCTACTTTGCGGTGTTTTGAGGAAACAAATACAAACAGACATATTTCACCTGCTTTTACCACTCCAAGGCTATGATAAATGTGCATACACACTAAATTATATTTGGCAAAAGCCGCTTCTCGAATTTCGTGGAAAAGTTCGTCTGCCATTTCCTGATAAGCTTCATAATTGATAGCAACTACTGTTTTATCGTCAATTAGATCACTTCGGACTTGTCCTAAAAAGATATCATGTGCGCCAATATCGGTTTTTGTGCTGTGCTTAGAAATGCTATTGGCAATGAACTCGGGCGTTATTGGCCCATTGATAAATACGTTGTGCTTTTTTTTCTCTTTCATATATGTAAATTTTGATTTTTTAGTGGTCATATATGTTATCGCCTGTTATTATTGGTGTTTGTTTGCAACAAACTAGTTGTTAGTGGCGATTTCATTTTAATTAAATTTTATCTTGACTTTTTCCATTCATCAATTCCTCCTGCTAAACTACAAACTAAGCAAGCTGGGAATTTTTCTTTAAGTATTTTTACGGCTTTTGTGCTACGTTGACCCGATTTGCAAAAAACTACTATTCTATTTTCAGTTGAAATGGTCAAAACTCTTTTTTCAAATTCACTCAATGGAATTAAAGTAAAAGTAAACTCATCAACCAGCGGAAGTTCTCCTTTTTCCCGAACATCGATAATAGTGATTTTTTCTTGCTTTCTAAGAATATCAAATTCTTCTACTGAAATAAGATCAACATCTAAATTTGAATTGCAAAACCATTCATAATTATAATCTGAAAATTCCGCTTTACTTATAGGAAAATCGATGGATTGGTTTGGATTTGCAACAATTTCAAAATCGTAAAAGGTATTTTCTAAGGCGTTATACGAAATTATTTTATTGACCAATGGTTTGCCAATACCTGTGATGATTTTCAAAGCTTCCGTGGCTTGCATAGTTCCAATAATACCCGGAATTACACCCAAAACACCTACTTCACTACACGAAATTGCAGATGCAAAATCAGGTGGTTTTGGAAATAAATCGCGGTAATTGATTTTACTATTGGTGTCTTTATCTGCCAAATTAAAAACGCCTATTTGACCTTCAAAACGCAAAACAGCTCCATAAATCAAAGGTTTATCAAGCAGTATACAAGCATCATTAATAAGGTATCGCGTGGCAAAATTATCGGAACCATCGATGATTATATCATAGTTTTCCAGAATTTCAAGTGCATTTTTATTGGTAATTTGAATATTACAGGATTCAATTTTAATTTCTGGATTGAGTGCTTCTAATTTTTTGGCTGCCGTGATTGCTTTTGATTTTCCAATATCATCAACAGAATACAGAATTTGACGTTGCAGATTTGAAATTTCGACCACATCAAAATCGACAATGCCAATTGTCCCTACACCAGCAGCAGCAAGGTATTGCAAAGCAGGACAACCCAAACCGCCTGCTCCAATTACCAGCACTTTTGCTTGCGCCATTTTGTTCTGACCCACTTGCCCAATTTCCTTGAGTTGAATTTGTCTTTGGTATCTGTTGTAATTTGAATCCATAGTATTATAGTTTATCCTCCTGAAAATGGGGGAAGAAGTGCAATGGTATCCTTATCGTTGATAGTCGTGTTTTCTTGTACTATTTTTTTATTTATAGCAATAGAAAAGCTTGTTGTGGATAATGCAGGGAATTGTGTTTCCAAGTTTTTCATCAACTCATTGGTATCTTTTATCCCTGCCATTTTCCACGCTGATTTGCCCGTTATTTCGACAATTTGTCCAAAGGCTAGAAGGTTTATTTCCATTTTTATCTTCGGTTTAATGCCTGTCTGCCGACAGGCAGGCGTTTTTAAAATCCTCCTTAGTATTGATATTTTTAAAAAAGGTTGCTGCAAAAATTTCGTTGTTTTCAATTGGAATTATTTTCAACTTGAAATACGAAACCATCTCTTGTAATTTGACCTTTTTTTGCTGAATGAGTTGCAACCAAACGGCTTCACAATCTTTAGCATATAGTCCAAATAAGGGTTCTAATTTTCCTTGATTTTCTAATAAAACAATTTGGTTTTCATCCGCATTTTTTACTAAAAATTCGATCGCTTCTTTGGTTATAAAAGGCATATCGCAACTCACCATAAAATTTATTTTAGCTTCCGAATGATGTAAAGCGGTATAAATGCCGCCAGCGGGTCCAATATCTTTTATTAAATCTGGAATCACTTCCAATCCAAATTTTTCGTATTCGGGATTATTGGAAACAATAACCAATTTGTCAAAAATGGGTTGTATTTGCTCGATGACATACTGAATCATTGGTTTTCCTTCAAAGAGCAGCAAACCTTTATCAGCGCCCATTCTGGAGCTTTTTCCGCCAGCCAAAATATAGCCGGTTATACCTTTTACATCAGTATTCATAATCAGGTAAAAATTAATTTAATAGAAGCTAGAAGTAATACTACTGCTAATATTTTGTTTAAAAATTCGCTTTTAAATTTATTGGCACCAAAATAAGAACCTGCAATTCCACCCATTAATGCGAGGACTATCATCGATCCCATTTCTGTTTTAAATTCAAAACCTTTGGTAAAAAGTCCTGCAAAACCAGCAATGGAGTTTACAAAAATGAACAAGGCCGAAATTGCGGCTGTTTTTTTCATATCTGCCCAATGCATTAGCAAAATAATTGGACTTAAAATAATGCCACCACCAATTCCTATCATTCCTGAAAATAATCCGATAATGGCTCCTATCAAAAGTGCGAGAAAGACGTTTTGCTTTACATCGAATGTTGCCGTTTTGAATTGAATTCCCAACAATCTCACAACCGAAAAAAGCAAAAGTACCGCTAGTATTTTTTTATACAAACCAACATCCACCGTAATCATTCCGCCAATAAAAGCCGCAGGAAAAGAAGCCAACGCATAAGGCCAAAACAAATTCCACCTAAAAAAACCACCTCGATAATATTGAATAAAGGCAATTAATGAAACAAAAATATTAAGCAATAAAGCTGTTGGTCGCATTGTTTCTGGAGCAAACGAAAAAAATGCCATTAAGGCCAAATAGCCACTTGCTCCTCCGTGACCTACAGAAGAATAGAGAAATGCGACCAGCACCAGCAACACATAAAATAAGACTTCTAAATACATATTTGTTAAATAGTTTTACAGATTTGTTCTTTAAACTCCTCAAAAGCCGCATTCAATTTGATGTAACAAGCTATCAGTTCCTCGCCTTCTTTTGTAACAACAGTGCCACCTCCGCTGGAACCTCCCGTGTTTTTTATAACCAAAGGAGCGTCTGAAATGGCATTCATTTTTTTTATCATTTCCCAAGCGTGTCGATAGGAAATTTTCATTTCGATTGCAGCCGCTTTGATTGAACCCGTTTCCCTTATTCTTTCGAGCAATTCTTTTTTGCCTAATCCCATCAAATGGCCTTTGCTATTTTCTATTGAAAGATGTCCTTTGATTATATAATTTTTCATTTTTTTTTATTTTAAAAAAGTGTAACTAAGCAGCCTATCAATAATTTTCAATTGCCTCCAGCTTTAGCTGGACGAATAGGTAATCAATGTAACATTGGCTTTAGCCAAAAACAATGCTATCTTGGCTAAAGCCATATTAATCATCTAAATTATATTCCTCCAGCTAAAGCTTTAGGCTATTAATGTTTTGAAAAGAGGCTACAAAAGTTAATTACAAAAAATCTTTACAAAATCATTCTCACATTGACCAAATCCCCTTTTTTGAAATTCTCGCCTTCTTCATCAAATTCAATTAGGCAATCCGCCACAGCAAAAGAATTGAGCTTATAACTTTCTTGATTGTTCAAAACAGTCACCGCTTTTTCTCCCATTTTTCCTTTTAGAAAAAAAGTCAATCCCGCTTTTTTAGTGAAATCTTCTGCTAATGGAAATGCCATTTTCTTGAAATACTCTTTCTGTGTGAAATTGCCAATCGCCTGAGCCACATATTCATAAAAACAACTCATTACAGCTGCGGGATTTCCCGGCAATGCAAATAACAAGGTTTGATTGTGACGCCCAAAATAAAAGGGTTTACCTGGTTTTTGTTTGATTTTGTGAAATATTTTTTTCACCCCACATTTCTCTAAAGAAGCGGGAACCAAATCATAATCGCCCACCGAAACGCCACCCGTAAGAATCAGAATATCGGAAGATAATTGTTTGGAAATGGCTTGTTCAATTTCTGCTTCGACATCGTCAACGACCTCCACAGAAACTGGATTTATGCCTATTTGTTGCAAAGCCGCAATTAAACCAATGGAGTTCGATTCGAAAATTTTTCCTTCGGTAATCGTATCTTCGGCTTTGGCCAATTCTTTGCCCGTTACAATAATACTAACAGTTGGTTTCGAAAAAACATTCACTTTGTTGATGCCAATTCCTGCTAAAAAAGAAATAGCAACAGGAGTCAATAACTGTCTTTCTTGCAGCGCCATTTCTCCTTTTTTAGTTTGAGAACCTTGTGGACGAACATTTGCACCAATAACCAACAAAGCATCCAGAATTTGAATCGTATTCCCGTCGCGACTTATTTTTTCCTGCATCACCACAGTATCTGTTCCCGGAGGAATCGGAGCTCCTGTATAGATCCTTACCGCTTCATTCGATTGTACTATTTTGTCTGAATAATTTCCAGTTTGTATTTCGCCAATAACAGTTAAATTGCTTTTTTTATCCCAATTTTCAAAGGAAAAAGCATAGCCATCCATTGCGGATTGATGGAACGGTGGTGTATCTATAACGGCATAAATAGGCTCCGCCAAAATGCTTCCGTTGGCCTCAAGCAAGGTCAAAGTTTCTACTTTCAAGTTACAGCAATTTTCGTCGATTAGCTGTTTGGCTTCTTTTACATTTATCATAATTATATTAATTTCCGATATGCCAAAAAAGGAATAACGGTATTCAAAAAAAAGGGTTATCCTCCTATATTTATCATACTTCTATTGTCAATTTTCGTGGCGTCAATTTTTTTATAATCGCCTTGAAATTGTCCGCCCAATGCTTCCGCTTTGCTTGCTACACATTGTTTTATTATTGGAACAATATCTTCTGAATTTCTTAAGGCAGTCAAAATATCGGCTTCGCCTTTAGAGAACAAACAATTTTTCATTTTGCCATCAGCAGTTAATCGCATCCGATTACAATTGCCGCAAAACGGAGCGCTCATCGTGCTGATTACCGCAAAAGTACCTTCGTGACCAAAGGGTTTGAATTTTTTGGCAGTTTCATTCAAGCCGTCTTTCATTCGAATAAAACTGTATTTTGTTGCTGCCACATCCAAAATTTCCTGATAACTGAACACTTTTTGGGTGTTCCATTGGTTTTTATCAAAAGGCATAAACTCAATAAAACGGACGTGTACAGGTTGCTTTTTGGTCCATTCGATAAAATCAATAATTTCTGAATCATTAAAATCACGCATTACAACCGTATTTACTTTTACGTGAAAACCTTCGTCGATGAGTTGCTGTATGTTGTTCCAGACTTTATCGAAAACATTGCGTTTGGTAATACTAAAAAATTGGTCTTTATCGAGCGTATCCAAACTTACATTAATCGATTTTATTCCTGCTTTTTTAAAAACATCAATAAACTCACTGGTTCGCTGGCCGTTGGTAGTCAAAGTAAGTTCTATTGGATATTTTGAAAGTGCTAATAATATTTCTTTCACTTCTTTTCTAACCAAAGGCTCTCCTCCTGTAAGGCGAATTTTTTTGACTCCCAATTTCACAAATTCCCGAGCAATGGCATCGATTTCTTCAACCTTCATCAACTTTGAAGAAGGCATAAAAGAGGTGTTTTCGTCCGGAATACAATATTGGCATCTGAAATTGCAAACATCCGTAAGCGAAATCCGAAGGTAATCGTGTGCTCTTCCAAAATTATCTTTCAACATAATTTATTATTTTTCTGCTTTTATTAGCCTATTTGTTAGATTTGACAACAATTATTCATTCAAATATTCAGCTTCAAATTTAAATTATTAAATTCAATTTCATTCATTGAAAGTGTAGTATTTCAAGTATTTTTAGTTAATTCTTAATCAAATTGTTTTAAAATAGATATTCATCACAATTTCACAAAAAAAATAAGTTTTTAAAATCAGCAAAATATAAGTTTTTAGAATTTGACAAAACATCAGGCGAATAAAATGTATTTCCTTCTTGCCTTTCAACATTATTAAATAATTTACATTGGAAAATAATTTCAAAAATTCATAGTCTTTTTCACAGCAATGAACACGAGTTCTCACTTGCTGTATTTTCTTTGAAAAACTTCTTTCAAAAACAGTTATTTTGACGTTAAAAACTATAGTTTAAGCTTTCATATATGATTAATGACTAATTTTGTAATGCAAATTAATTTTAAAAATTATGAAAAAAGTAATCTTCTCCATCGTTGTTATTATTGCCCTTATCATTGGATGCAAAACAAAAAGTAATTCAAGTGATTCCAAGAGTTTGAACCTCAATTTAGAATCAAAAAGCAATAGCAATGTTACAGGAACGGCAACATTCAAAGAAAAAAATGGCAAAGTGACTTTTATTGCTAAAATATCGGGATTAAAACCCGGAATTCACGCCATTCACATTCACGAAAAATCAGATTGCACCGCTGCGGACGGAAGTTCGGCTGGTGGGCATTGGAATCCTACCTTCAAAAAACATGGGAAATGGGGAGTTGGCGAATACCATAGAGGTGATATTGGCAATTTTATAGCCGATGAAAAAGGAAACGGAACCATCACTTTTACTACAGATGAATGGACAATTGGTGGCGAAGATGCCACTAAAAACATTCTTGGAAAAGGATTAATTGTACATCAAGGTGCCGATGATTTTGTTTCACAACCTGCTGGAAATGCTGGAGTCAGAGTCGCTTGTTCCGCCATTATTAAATAAGTATTTTAGATCAGGTTTCGATTTTTATTTTTAAGATAAACCAAACTTTTTTAAAGACTGCTAGGCTTAATTAAAACTTTGATTAGCGAAAATTTGATACTAATTTTAAAAAATAACCCTTAATAATTACAAGAAGTTTTTTAACTATAAATTAATTTCAAAACCATAAAAATACATAGTTTTGCATTTAAAAATAAAGCAATGATTAACCCTTCGGCATTTGGTTGGATAGACAAATTTTTCTTGAAGCAAAAAACCGCTTTGCCTCCATACGAAGTAAGTGCAACAACTTTTTACAATAAAGTTAGAGAAACAGGCTTCATTTATGGTCACATCGTTTCTTTTGACACCGCTTTCGAAATTGTTAAAAAAGGGTGGCTTCAAAACGAAATCTCTAAAGTGGCTCTCCTTAATACTTTGTTTGGCGTTTATAAACTAACTACAAACGATACTAATCCTGAAAAATTTATATCAAAAACAGTCGATTTCTATAACGAAATGAATCCCCAAGGCTTCAATTTATTCAAAAAAATTATGCCTGATGACAGCATATCAGTAGCCTTGGAAAAAATTATTGATAGTAGAGTTCAAACCAATATCGATATAATCAACAAAAACTTTTCGCATATTGTAACCAATGCATTGCTTTTTATAGATGTTTTGGCTTTTCGTCAATATCTTAATCACGGAAAAATTCCAGATAAATATTTAAAAAAACTAGAAGAATCTATTGTAAATATTGTTTCGTTAGCATTGAAAACCAAATCCAACAAATCTAAATATGATGATTTGCTGATAAAACTTTTTGAGTCCTCAGTTAGGTATAGCCAATTTTCGAAAGTAAATGTGCAATCCCAACATTTCGGAATGGAAGAATTGAAATTAGATTATTTCACTGATATTTTAGAAAAAAAATATTTGATTGATATGGCCGGTATGGCTTTGTGGAGTGATGGTATTATCGAAAAAAACGAAGCTTATTTTCTTCACAAATTAGCTGAATTAATGGGAATTCCAGATGATTTTGTTAGTGAAAGTATCGCCAAAACCAATGAGTTCATCACCAATTACAAAAAAGAAATCCCTTATTTTAATTACTCCAATCCTGTCAAACATTTTTATGATCAGACGACTCAAACTGTACTAAAACTCATAACCCGAAACAAAAACAGATTGGTCAAGGAAATTCTCGAAAGCAAGGAATTGATGGTGTTACTAGCCTATTCGACTCGACGGGATTTGAATGAAAAAGAGAAAAAGAAGGTGAAAAAACAATTGTTGGATATTTGCAAAACGATACCCTCTTTGGCTATATTTCTTTTGCCCGGTGGCACTTTATTGCTCCCAATTTTTATTAAATTTATTCCAACTCTTTTGCCTTCATCTTTTAATGAAAATCTTGAAAACGAAGATTAATACAAGAAAATCTTCCCAGCAAAAAACCACTAATTTAGATTTTAATCTGCAAATTAGTAGCTATGTTTATTAAAGAAATTAACTGAATTCCTGTCGGTAAAATATGTTTATCTAAAACTTCAATTGATACACATCGGCTAAGTCCTTATCGCAACTGAAATTAACATTCAAATCGGTTACATATCCAGAATTCAAACCGTAAACCCAACCGTGTAAAAACAATTCTTGCCCTCTTTTCCAAGCGGATTGTACAATCGAAGTTTTGGCTAAATCATACACCTGCTCCTTCACATTCAGTTCCACAAATCTATTGAATCTTTGAGTTTCATCGTCGATTGCATCTAATTCTATATGGTGAAAACGGTAAACGTCCTTTATATGACGAATCCAGTTGTCGATTAAACCGACGGAATCATTTCCCATTGCGGCTTTAATTCCTCCACAGCCATAATGACCACACACCAACACGTGTCGTACCTTTAAAACATTGACAGCATAATCCAAGACACTCAACATATTCATATCCGAATGTATAACCATATTGGCAATATTCCTATGAACAAAAGTCTCACCTGGCTTTGCTCCTATAATTTCGTTTGCTGGCACTCTACTATCCGAACAGCCAATCCAAAGCAAAGGAGGCGATTGACCTTTGGCAAGATCCTGAAAATAATTGGGATCAAGTGCCAATGAATCTTCGACCCATTTTTTATTTCTTTCTAATATTTTCTCGTAGAAATCGCTCATATCATTAAATAAAAAATTGATTAGATTTTTCCAAATTTAGAAAAATAGATTCAATTTAAAGCAGAATACTCAAAATATGATTAGTCATTTTGCCAAGCTTTCAACATCCAAATGGTCTTTTCTTGTTCTACGATAAAATCACCCATCATCGAGTTCGTTCCTTCGTCCTCTATTTCGCCTGATTTTTTCAAGATAACTCTTTCCAGCAGCAGTAATTTTGACAAAGATGACACTATCAATTCGATGGCTTTTTCATCGTTGTGAATGTTTTTCCCAATTTCAAGTTGATTATACTTGATATAATCTTCGAAAGTATGAAGCGGAACGGTGTCTAATGTCAATATACGCTCGGCAATCAAATCAATTTTCAGTTGACTGTCATTATACAATTCTTCAAATTTTAAATGCAAATCGAAAAAACGTTTTCCTCGAATATTCCAATGCAAGCCTCTCAAATTCTGATAATAGATTTGAAAATTAGCTAATAAAACATTTAATTCTGATGCTAAAACTTCAGCTTCTATACTTGGCAATCCAATACTATTGAGTTTCATAATTTATTTATTTTAATAATTTTTAACAAAGTTCAATATTTTATAGGATTCCATACTATAAATTAAATTGATTGTTTTTATCTTTGCATCATAAAATACTATACAATGACAATTACTCAACTACAATATGTTTTGGCTGTAGCCGAACATAAAAATTTTACTCTTGCCGCCGAAAAATGTTTCGTCACTCAACCTACTTTGAGCATGCAAATTCAAAAAATAGAGGAAGAACTGAATATTTTGATTTTTGACAGAAGTAAAAAACCAATTCAGTTGACAGCTATTGGACAAAAAATTGTAGAACAAGCCAAAAATATTGTAAATGAAGCAGGTAAAATAAAAGACATCGTCGAATTCCAAAAAGGCTTCATCGGTGGCGAATTTCGTATTGGAATTATCCCCACGATTATGCCTACGCTTTTGCCTATGTTTTTGAATAATTTCATCAAAAAATATCCAAAAATCAAACTTATTATCGAAGAGTTGAATACTGATGAAATCATCACTAGATTAAAAAACGGACACCTAGATGCAGCTATTGCAGCTACACCATTAGAAGATGAAAAAATTAAAGAAATTGTCTTGTATTACGAACCATTTGTGGCATATATCCCAGAAAATTTTGCCATTTCGCAAAAAAACGAAATAGAAGTTCCCGATTTAAACATAGAAGATATTTTATTGCTTCAAGATGGGCATTGTTTCCGAGATGGAATTTTAAATTTATGCAAAAATCAAAATTCTACTACTAGAAATTCATTTCAACTTGAAAGCGGCAGTTTTGAAACCTTAATAAAACTGGCAGACGAAGGATTAGGAACCACGTTGCTACCTTATTTACATACTTTGAATTTGAACGAAAAAGACAAATTGAAACTAAGACAATTCAAAGAGCCAAAACCAGCACGAGAAGTGAGTTTAATCTATCCGAAAAGCGAATTGAAAATACATATTATTGATGCGCTTAGAAATACCATTTCGGGTGTTGTAAAAGGAGCTATTGCGTTTCAAAATGTACAAATAATAAGCCCCATTTCAAAGAAATAGTACCAGTAATATTTATAAAGTAGTACATAAGTTTAGGGCATAAAAAAGGCTGCTCTTTTATAGTCAGCCTCAAAATTCATTTATTGATAATATTCAAACTTTGCTTTAATTCTGGTTTTTCGATAATAAAATTTAATAACCATTCTCGCAACAACTCCATTTCGTGGGGTAGCAATGATTTTATTGCTTTCTGTAACTCTTTGCAAAATAGTGTAACATCAAAACTTACTCTTTCTAGCACCGATTTTGTATAATCAAACATAACTTTAGACATAATTATTAAAGATTAAGGATTAGAATTGATTAATAAACTTCGTGAAATTATGATTTTATTTTTAGAAAACACAAAAATTAACAACGAATTATGATGTTGTTGTATAGTGTAAAAATAGCATTATTAAAAACTAGAAATTATGCTTTTCTCGCCCGAAACATTTCTCTTTTTCCGGGTGCTCCTTCGTGTTTTTCGACTGTAAAACCCGCTTCAATCATATTCCTTTTGATCACACCTCTTGCGGCATAAGTCACTAAAACACCCTTGTTTTTGAGCGCATCAAACATTTTTTTAAAAATTGACGAACTCCACAATTCGGGTTGCACATCGTAACCAAAAGCATCAAAATAAATTAAATCGAATTTTTCAACATCATCAATGTCGGCAAAAAATTGTTTGCGCTTTGTAAAAATAAAATCCTCATTCAAAATAGTGGAGTTTTCCCATTGGCATTGATGTAATTTTTCGAAGATTGCCCTTTGACTTTCAGCACCTAATTCGGCTACATAATTCATCATTTTGGCTTCTTCAATAGAAACTGGATACGCTTCGATACCAAAATAATTAATTTTTTGATTGAATTTTGGGTATTCCAAAAAAGTGATAAAAGCATTCAAACCCGTTCCAAATCCAATTTCTAAAATAGAAACTGATTCATTTTCGAACAGCGAAAGCCCTTTTTTTATAAAAACGTGTTGCGCTTCTTGAATGGCACCAAATCGAGAATGGTAACACTCGTCCCAATCTTCTATATGTATCGTTGTAGAGCCGTCGCGTGTTTGAATTATATTTCTTTTCAAAATAATAGTAAGGTTTAGTTTTGATATAGGGTTTAAAAAGCCAAATTTACTTAAATACCATTTATGTATTACCATTAATGTTTCTAATTTGTTAGATATTCCTCAAATTCAACTACAGATTTTCAGATTTTTTTTCAATATAAATAAATCTCATTTAATTGTCATAAATACTATATTTTTGATAAGCAATATGGTGATTTTTACTTAATTTTGCAAGCAGAGTGTCCGCAAAAGACTATCTGACTTTTATAAAAATATTTTAAATTGAATAAAACAATTATGAGCACAACGCAAACCAACAAGATTGAAATCATAAAAGCCGCAACTTCCAAAATACAGGATGTGGATTTTGATAATTTACATTTTGGTGAAATTTTTACAGATCATTTATTTGAATGTGATTTCAAAAATGGCGAATGGCAAAACCCAACAATCAAACCTTATGCTCCCTTTTTATTAGATCCTTCAGCAAAAGTTTTTCATTATGGACAAGCTATTTTTGAAGGTATGAAAGCCTATAAAGATGATAATGATGCAATCTGGTTGTTTAGACCTGATGAAAATTACCACCGTTTTAATAATTCTGCAACAAGAATGGCAATGCCATCAGTTCCAGAAGAAATCTTTATGGAAGGTTTACATCAATTATTGCAATTAGACGAAGCTTGGATTCAAAAAGGAAAAGGAAATACAATGTACATCCGACCTTTTATGATTGCTACAGGCGCTGGAGTGATTGCAAATCCATCGGATGAATATAAATTTATGATTCTTTTATCACCTGCAAAAGCATACTATTCAGGCGAAGTAAAAGTGTTGATAGCCGAGCATTTCAGTAGAGCTGCTAATGGTGGAATTGGAGCTGCAAAAGCTGCTGGAAATTATGCAGCACAGTTTTATCCAACCAATTTAGCCAACAAAGCTGGTTTTCAACAAGTGATTTGGACCGATGATGCCACGCACACTAAGTTAGAAGAAGCCGGAACAATGAATGTGTTTTTTAGAATAAATGACACTTTATATACCGCTCCAACTAGCGAAAGAATCCTTGATGGGGTGACCAGAAAAAGCTTAATTGATTTGGCAAAAAGAGAAAACATCAATGTAGAAGTTCGTCCAGTTTTAGTTTCAGAATTAGTTGAAGCTGCCAAAAATGGTAGTTTGAAAGAAATTTTTGGAGCAGGAACAGCCGCTGTTGTGAATCCAATTATTGGATTCTCGTATCAAGATGTATATTATGAATTGCTAAAAATCGAAAATTCAATTGCCATACAACTTAAAGATAAATTGACAAACATTCAACACAAACTAGCCGAAGATACTTTTGGTTGGACTGTTAAAGTATAGATTTTAGATTGTTGATTTTAGATTTTAGATTTCGGGTTGGAATAAATAGAAATCAGAAATTTTAATACTATAAAAGCAGTTTAAATATGATTCATTTCATTTTTAAACTGCTTTTTAATTTTTGAAATCTGCCAACTGCTATCTTTTTTATCTGAAACCTGTTACTCTTTTTCTCTGAAACCTGTTACTCTTTTTCTCTGAAATCTGAAATCTGCTACCTTCCTCCAAGTATTTTCGAAAAATCTGGTTTGAAATAATTTGGCCCTTTCATTACTTTTCCATCTTCGCGATAAATGGGCTGTCCATTTTCATCCAACTTACTCATATTAGATCGTTGAATTTCGTCGAAAACTTCTTCCATTTTATGTTGCAAACCGTGTTCAATTATTGTTCCGCAAAGTATGTACATCATATCTCCCAAGGCATCGGCTATTTCTACTAAATCATTTTTCTGAGCTGCTTCAAGGTATTCCTCGTTTTCTTCCTTCATCAAATTGTACCGAAGCATCTTTTTAGATTCTCCTAAATCGGCTGTCGGATTTTCACTATAATCAATTTTGAAAGCAGTATGAAATTCTTTGACTGCGTTGATCTGTTTTTGCATATTTTTATTTACTTAAATGAGCTGGCAAATTAGTGACTTTTACTAAACAAATCCCTAAATTTGCCAAAAAAATTATACTATGTTTAGTCAAGGTCAAATGCTGTTTGCTGGTTTTTTTGTTGTTATTTTTATTATAGCCATGATTTATGCCTATAGAAAAGATGCCAAATTGCACAAAATATTCTACCAAGGGAATTTCAAGATTTTGATCGGGTTTGCTCTTTTTATTGTGCTTTTGTTTGTGATAAAAATTTTCTTCAAAAGATAAAAAAGAAGTTAAATTAAGAGAATGAGTATCGACAAATGCGTTTTGATAATAGTTGCACCAAACCGAAAAAACTTTTATTTTGTCTAGTTCAATGAAAAAATCAATTGTTGTATTTCTATTAATCTTTAATGCGAGTTATAGTCAAATCTCAGGCTGTACAGATTCTCTTGCGAAAAATTTCAATCCAAAAGCTACTAATAATGACGGAAGTTGCTTGTACAAAAACGCCAAAATAAAACCGTTAACTTCCCTAGAACTAAGCGAAAGTCTAAAGGAAACTTCGGGTTTGATGGCTTTCGACAATTTATTGTGGACCCATAACGACGATCAAGACACCACAATTTACGGATTGGATTCCAATGGGATTATTCAAAAGAAAATCAAACTCGAAAAAATAAAAAACAACGATTGGGAAGAAATTTCACAAGACAGCTCGTATGTTTACATTGGTGATTTTGGGAATAATTATCAAGGCAACAGGAAAGATTTGCACATTCTAAGAATTGAAAAAAAATCATTTTTATTGAACAAACCATCAATAGACACCATTTCGTTTTCGTATCCAGATCAAACGGATTTTAGCATTCAAAAACCAAATTCTACGAATTTTGATTGTGAGGCTTTTGTGGTTTCACAAGACAGTATATATTTGTTTACCAAACAATGGAGCCAAAATAAAACAAGTGTTTATATGTTGCCAAAAATCCCGGGAAACTATGTCGCAAATTTGAAAGAAACGCTGGATGTGAAAGGATTAATAACCGGTGCAACGCTATTAACTTCTGTAAATGGAATTATTCTTTGTGGCTATTCAGAAAAGCTACAACCTTTTTTATACGTATTGAATGAATCTAAAAACAATAATTTCACCACTGGAAATCAACGGAAAATTAAACTCAAATTGCCGTATCATCAAATTGAAGGAATCACCACTTTTGATGGAAATTTATTTTTTCTAACGAATGAATCCTTCATTAGAAAGCCAATAATAAATACGCCACAACAATTGCATACCTTAGATTTAAGCTTATTTTTAAAGCAATGATTTTAGTCTAAAGGAATTACAATTATTTAAAATAAATAACTTGCCGGTAAATAATTAGTTATTACTACTCCTTAAAATTAAAATTGAGTATCTTCGAAATTCAAAAAAAAATAGATATGAAAAAGACAATTACAACCATTTTACTTTTGTTATCGTTCACTATTTTTTCTCAAGTGGATATAAAAAATAATTTTGACAAAAAAGAAGTGTACATCGAGATGCGTGACGGAACAAAATTGTTTACTGCAATTTACACTCCAAAAGACATTTCGAAAGACAATAAATATCCCATTTTAATGCAAAGAACTTGTTACAGTATTGCACCTTATGGCGATGAAAGTTTCAAAAAATCACTTGGGCCAAATGTTTTCTTGTTAAAAGACAAGTATATATTCGTTTACCAAGACGTTAGAGGTAGGTATATGAGTGAAGGCGTTTTTACAAACATGACACCACAAGTAGTTCACAAGACAAAGAAAGATATTGATGAAAGCACCGATACTTATGACACCATAGATTGGTTAATTAAAAATATAAAAAACAATAACGGAAAAGTGGGGCAATATGGCACTTCTTATCCTGGATTTTATACTGCAGCTGGAGTTCTGGCTAATCATCCCGCTTTAGTTGCTTCATCGCCACAAGCTCCAATTTCTGATTTCTTTTTTGATGATTTTCATCACAATGGAGCCTTTTTAATGAGATATTTCAAAATTTTTCCTGTTTTTGGAGTTCAAAAAACTAAAGCTGAAAATAAAGAGTGGTATTCAGATCAAGGGATTAAAACTACATCGAAAGACGGTTCGATTTTTTATAATGAAATTGGTACGCTAAAAGAAGGAATTGATAAATATTATAAAAATAACTTTTTCATGCAAGAAATGGTTAGCCATCCTAGTTATGATGAATTTTGGCAATCTCGAAATTTACTACCTCATTTAAAAGGAATAAATCATGCTGTTATGACTGTTGGAGGTTGGTTTGATGCTGAAGACTTAGCCGGTCCTCTCAATATTTATAAAACTATTGAAAAGAACAATCCGAAAGCAAAAAACACCATTGTTATGGGAATATTTTCACATGGTGGTTGGTCTAGAGATTCGGGAAAACACTTTCATAACGACATTTATTTTGGAGATAGCATAGCAACGTTTTATCAAAAAAATATTGAATACAAATTCTTCAATCATTATTTAAAAGAAAAATCAAAAGATGCTGCGGCTCTTCCGGAAGCTTACATGTTTGATACTGGCAAAAAAGAATGGCATGAATTTGCGAGTTGGCCACCAAAACAAAGTTCAAAACTCAATTTCTATTGCAATTCAAATGGTAAGTTAGCGTCTGAAAAATCTGCAAACGGTGCATATACGGAGTATTACAGCGACCCAAACAAACCCGTGCCCTGTAGCATTAATTATGCCGAATACAATGGCTCCACGCCACGAAATTATATGAGTGAAGACCAACGATTTGCATTAAGTAGACCAGATGTAGTCACTTTTACAACTGATTATTTAACGAATGACGTGACCCTAGCTGGTGAAATTATGGCAAAACTAAAAATAGCGACAACAGCAACGGATGCCGATTTTGTGGTAAAACTAATTGATATTTATCCTGCCGATGAACCGCAAAACAATGATAAACCAAATGTGCTGTATGCTAATTATCATCAAATGGTAAGAAGTGAAGTTATGCCTGCTCGTTTTAGAAATAGTTTCGAAAAACCAGAACCACTTACACCAGATAAAACCACCGCAGTGAATTTTAGATTACAAGATGTTTTGCATACCTTTAAAAAAGGACATAAAATTCAGATACAAATTCAGAGTACGTGGTATCCGTTAATTGCAGTTAATCCTCAAAATTTTCTAGAAAATCCTTATCTAGCTAAAAAGGAAGATTACACCAAAGCATTTATTAAAATTTTCGATGATAGTCATATAGAGGTTGACATCATAAAATAAGCATCAAAAAGCTGTCAGAAATGGCAGCTTTTTATTTGACATTAAAATAGTGCATCATCCCGTACAATAAACTATTTTTGCATTTCTAAATTAAATTATGAATTATTTATCAGTCGAAAACATCTCTAAATCTTTTGGAGAACGTGTCCTTTTTGAAAACATATCCTTTGGAATTAACAAAGACCAAAAGATTGCTTTTATAGCCAAAAACGGTTCCGGAAAAACCACCATAATGAACATTATCAATGGTTTTGACGAACCTGATACTGGGCAAGTCGTTATTCGAAAAAGCATCCGAATGGCTTTCTTGTCGCAAGACAATAAATTACAAGACGAATTGACGATTGAAGAAAGCATTTTCGCTTCGGATAACGAAAGTTTGAAAGTGATTGAAGCCTACGAAAAAGCATTAGAAAACCCAGAAGACGAAGATGCCTACCAAAAAGCTTTTGACGGAATGGACCAACACAATGCTTGGGATTTTGAAACCCAATTCAAGCAAATTTTGTTCAAATTGAAGTTGGAAGATTTCAAACTGAAAGTAAAAAATCTCTCGGGTGGACAGAAAAAAAGGTTGTCATTAGCCATCATTTTGATTAATCGTCCCGACTTATTAATTCTCGATGAACCTACGAATCACTTGGATTTGGAGATGATCGAATGGCTGGAAAGTTATTTTGCCAAAGAAAACATTACTTTATTTATGGTGACACACGACCGTTTCTTCTTGGAACGTGTTTGCAACGAAATCATCGAATTGGACAACGGAAAAATATACCAATACAAAGGAAATTATTCTTATTATTTGGAGAAAAAAGAAGAGCGAATTGCTTCCGAAAATTCGAGTGTGGATAAAGCCCAAAACTTGTTCACCAAAGAATTAGAATGGATGCGTCGTCAGCCGAAAGCTAGAACGACCAAATCAAAATCGCGTCAGGATGATTTTTATTTGATCAAGGAAAAAGCACAAAGTCGCCGTCGGGAAAATAAAGTGGAACTCGAAATCAATATGGAACGAATGGGAAGCAAGATTATAGAGCTTCACAAGATTTCCAAAAAATTCAAGGATCACGTGATTTTGGACAATTTCAGTTTTGATTTTCAACGTGGGGAACGCATTGGAATCATTGGAAAAAACGGAACTGGAAAATCGACTTTCCTGAATTTATTGACAGGATCTTTACCTTTAGATTCTGGAAAAGTGGTTGTGGGCGAAACCATCAAAATTGGCTATTACACTCAAAGCGGCATCAATCCAAAACCGGGACAACGCGTGATTGATGTCATCAAAGAATACGGAGAGTTTATTCCGTTAACGAAAGGCCGATTGATTTCAGCTTCGCAATTGTTGGAGCGTTTTCTTTTCGATTCCAAAAAGCAATACGATTATGTCGAAAAACTGAGCGGTGGCGAGTTGAAACGACTGTATTTATGTACTGTTTTAATACAAAATCCTAACTTCTTGATTCTGGATGAACCTACCAATGATTTAGATATTGTGACTTTGAATGTCTTGGAAAGCTTCTTGATGGATTATCCGGGTTGTTTGCTCGTAGTGTCGCACGACCGTTATTTTATGGACAAAATCGTGGATCAATTATTTGTTTTTAGAGGCCAAGGCGAGATTGAAACCTTCCCTGGTAATTACTCCGATTTCAGATCTTACGAAGACAGTGCCGATGTTGCCCAAAAAGAAGACAACAAAGCCGAAAAGAAAGACTGGAAACAAAACAATCCAACTGGAAATCTAACGTTTAATGAGCAAAAAGAATTCCAAAAAATCGAGCGAGAAATCAAAGATTTGGAAATTGAAAAAGGTAAAATCGAACAACAATTTTCGGAAGGAAAAGTAGAAGAATCCGCTATCGAAAAGAAAGCCAAAGAACTAGAAAAAATCATTTCCAAAATAGAAGAAAAAGAAGAGAGATGGTTTGAGCTTTCTGCAAAAATAGAAGGATAATAGCTTTTTCTCACGAAGATTCACAGAGAGAAAACACAAAGTATCACGAAGTTTTTTAAGCTTTTAATGTTTGTATATTAAATAAATTAACCCCAACATTTTTAGTAGTAATCCTGAAAATGTTGGGGTTGTTTTTAATAAAAAATTATTTATAATTTGTAAGTAAAATAATTTTATGTAGCGTAATACAATACACAAAAACTACAATTTACCAGCTTTGCAAGTCTCCACAATTCGTACCTCTTTCTAATTGCCATTACAACTTTAATGCACGTTAGTTGATAAAAAATTAAAAAAGAAACCTTCTAATGGCTCATCTTTGCCAATTCCTCAGGATTGTGTTTATGTTTAAATAATATTGCAAAAGCAATCGCGATTACCAAAGCATAACCCGCAAAACTCAACCAGATATTATGCCAATCTCTTACGCCATTTTGTGTAAAAAACGCATCAATAACTTGTCCGCTGATAATGCCCCCAAAGAAAGCTCCAAAACCATTTGACATCATCATAAACAAACCTTGTGCACTAGAGCGAATAGAAGAATCCGTAGTCGTTTCGATAAACAAAGAACCAGAAATATTAAAGAAATCGAAGGCCATTCCGTAAACAATACACGACATAATGATTAAAAAAGTACCTCCAAAGGATGGATCGCCATAAGCAAAGAATCCGAAACGCAATACCCAAGCCAACATCGAAATTAACATCACTTGTTTGATTCCAAATCGCTTCAAGAAGAACGGAATAGCCAAGATAAACGCCGTTTCAGAGAATTGTGAAATCGACATGATTAAAGTAGATTTTTGTACTATAAAACTATCTACATACTCGGGTTTGTTTCCAAATTCAGACAAATATACGTCGCCATACATATTGGTCAATTGTAGTGCTGCTCCCAAAAACATCGAGAAGATAAAGAACAAAGCCATTTTATAGGTTCCAAATAATTTAAAGGCGTTCAAACCTAATTTTTGGAATAAAGAAGAACCTTTTTCAATTAATTTTTGTGGTGGACATTTAGGTAATGTAAACGAATAAATTCCCAATACAAAAGCTGAAACAGCAGATATATAAAACATATTAGCTGATGCTTTATTTCCAGATAAATTAGTGAGCCACATCGCAGCAATAAAACCAATAGTGCCCCAAACTCTAATTGGCGGGAAAACTTTGACAACATCATAATTATTGTTCTTCAAAATATTATACGCCACAGAATTCGACAATGAAATCGTAGGCATATAACAAAGCATTGCTCCAAAAATAACCCAATAAAATGTTGTAGGATTGTCAACTTGAGGAATATAGCATAGCGCTAAGCCTCCTAAAATATGCAAAAAACCATATAGTTTTTCTGCGTTTACCCATTTATCGGCAATAATACCAGTCAAAGCTGGCATTAAAATAGAAGATAGTCCCAAAGTTGAAAATATAGCACCAAAATCAGCACCACTCCATTGTTTTGTTGCAAACCAATAATTTCCAACAGTAATTAACCAAGCTCCCCAAACAAAAAATTGAAGAAAACTCATTATAGTGAGCCTATTCTTAATATTCATAATAATGTAGTTTAATTTAAAAAGTATCTTATTCTATTGGGTAAATCTAAGAATAATTAGAGAGATTCAAATTAAAAAAGAAAATTCTTTTACATAAAAAAACAGCCTTTGGGGACAAGCTGTTTTTCTAATCAATTAAAAACAAAAACTCAATTATTATTATTTTTAAAATAGGTTAAGTTTTAAAGTAGAT
>JAYVIK010000289.1:0-7395 GCA_043770265.1 Flavobacterium sp.
GATTTAAAAAGTCTAACCTTTACTAAATCAAAACCATTTCAAAAACTGAAAGGTACAATAATTAAAAAAATGTTTGGTATAAAATAAGTCATTCTCCACAAAGAAAATTTAAGTCTTTATGGGCTTTGTGCCTTATTTGTAAATAGCTTTCAGGATTAGCTATCAAATAGCAAAAAAACTGAACACTAATCCCGAAACTTTTGGACCGAACACTGATCACTAATTTTAAGGTGCTGGATCCGGAATTATAGCCTGAACCGCATTGATTTCGGCGATAATTTCATCGGATAAAACCACATCAATTGTGGCGATGTTTTCTTTTAATTGTTCCATTGTCGTGGCTCCAATAATGGTGCTGGTTACAAAAGCTTGTTGGTTTACAAATGCTAATGACAATTCTGTCAAGGTTAAACCGTTTTTGATGGCAATTTCATTATACAACCTTGTGGCTTCGGCAGATTGTGCGCTATTGTATCTAGCAAATTGCGGAAATAATTTGATTCTAGAATTGGGATGACTTTCGCCTTTCAAGAATTTACCGGACAAAATACCAAAACCCATTGGCGAATACGCCAATAAGCCTACGTTTTCTCGTATACAAACCTCGCTAGAACCTACTTCGAACAATCTACTCAACAAAGAATATGGATTTTGAATAGTTTTAATTCTAGGCAGATTTTGGTATTTGCTTTCCTCCAAAAAACGCATAATCCCCCAAGGCGTTTCATTTGAAAGTCCAATATGGTTGATTTTTCCTTGTTTGATGAAACCGTCTAATGTTTCTAAAACACTATTAATATTGTCTTCCCAAGCATCATCTTGCACTTTAAAACCTCGTTGACCAAAACAGTTGGCTTTGCGTTCTGGCCAATGCAATTGATACAAATCGATATAATCAGTTTGCAATCGAGTCAAACTTTTGTCAATGGACAAAGCGATACTTGCTGGAGAAAAATCCATATTTTCTCTAATATAAGGCATACCCGGACTTGGACCAGCAATTTTTGAAGCTAGAAAAATTTCATCTCTTTTCCCTGATTTTTTGAACCAAGTTCCAATGATTTTCTCGGTACTTCCATAAGTTTCTTTTCGACCTGGTACCGAATACATTTCGGCGGTGTCAAAAAAATTGACTCCTTTTTCGAGTGCATAATCCATTTGGGCGTGACCTTCGGCTTCTGTGTTTTGTTCTCCAAAAGTCATTGTTCCAAGACAAATTTTACTGATTTTTATGTCGGTATTGGGTAAAGTGGTGTATTTCATTTATTGATTCCGTCGTTTAATAAATATTCAACTTCCAATTTTAGAATTGGCAAGTGATTGATAATAATTCCCCAAATTTGAGGGTTTTCAATCTCGTCATATCCGTGACTGATTTTGTTTCGAGTGTTTATAATACTCCGAGTATTTGATATTGTAATAGCTGGATTTATATCCAAAAGTCGTTTTGTGGCTTCACCAATTATTTCTAAATTTCTTTCTACTGCTGCTTGTATAAGCAAGTTGCTGTCATACAGTTCAAACGATTTTGGATTTCCAATAAAGTTCTCAATATTTTCGATGCTCGTTTTTATTGCTTGCAACGCTTGATAATACTTATTGTTCATAAATCAATTGTTTAGTTTCTTGAAGTTCCTTTATAAAATATGGGTTTTTGGGTGTTGATTCTTGTAATAAATCAACATTACGATGAAAAGTATCTTCAATCGCAAATTGCAAATCCCACATTAATTCGCCTTTCAATAAAGGATCTGTGATTTCGGTTTTAAAATTGATTAAAATATCCAAATCACTTTCGTCATTGAATTGATCAGTGAGAACTGAACCAAAAAAATAAGCGTTTTTGATATTGTATTTTTTAAATAAATCAATAATGATAGGCATATTAGGTTGAAAATTTGGATGTATCATATCATTGTAATTTATAGTTAAAAATTCAACTGATTTTTTTACTTGTGTAAAAATACAAAAGGTTCAAAGAAAAAGTCTGAACCTTTCTAATATTTATAGAAATATTATTTAATTTCATCCAACATTTTAGAAATTTCGTCTAATCTTGGTGTCAAGATAATTTCGATTCTACGGTTTTTCGCTTTTCCTTCAGCAGTTGCATTGCTGGCTAATGGTGAGAATTCACCTCTTCCTGCAGCGGTTAAATTCTGCTTATTGACAGCTTTGTTTTCGCTTAAAATGCCAACAATTGCTGTAGCTCTTTTGGTCGATAAATCCCAGTTGTCGGCAATGGGCCCTGAACCTCCAAAGGAATCATCATCCGTGTGACCTTCAATCAAAACAGAAATGTCGGGATTGTCGCCCAATACTTTGCCCACTTCGACAACAGCAGTTTTGCCTTCGGAATTTACGGCCCAACTTCCCGATTTGAAAAGCAATTTGTTTTCCATAGAAACATATACTTTTCCGTTTTTTTGCTCTACAGTCAGGCCTTTTCCTTCAAAACCATTCAAGGCTTTCGAAAGTGTTTCCTTTAGTTTTCGCATACTAGCTTCTTTGGCTGCTATTAAATCTTCGAGTTCTTGTAAACGTTGTGCGTTTTTGTTTAATTTTTCTTGTTCGAGTGCCAATGCTTTTTCTTTGGTTCCCAATTGTTCTAATAATTCACGGTTTTTAGCCATATTGGCTTTCAAAGATTCGCTGCTGTTTTTTTCCAAGGCAGCGTAAGAATCTTTCAAAACATCCATTTTTTTGTTTAAAGCGGCATAATCGGCTTGCAGCTTATCGCGTTCCGATTTTATTTTAGTCAATTCTTTGTTTAAGGTCTCTTTTTCTAATTGGAGTTGGCTTTTTGATTTTAGCAATTCAACATTTTCATCGGAAATACTTCGGTTTTCTTTTTTTAAATCGGCATATTTGCTTTCTAAATCAGTGTATATTTTCTTGGAAACGCAAGAACTGGTAAGGGCTAAAATTAGCAATCCGAGGGAAATTCTTTTTATCATTTTTATTGATTTTATTGAAATTGATTTTTGCAATTGAAATTGTTATTGACTATTCTATTTCCACCAAGCTCGGACAATGATCAGAATGTTTGGCTTCGGGTAATATAACGGCTCTTTTAATTTTTTGTTTCAATGATTCGCTCACTAAACAATAATCGATTCGCCAACCCTTGTTTTCTAATCTTGCCGATGGAAATCGCATTGTCCACCAAGTGTAATTGCCTGGTTCTTTGTTTAAAAATCTGAAACTGTCGATGAATCCACTTTTCATAAAACCGTCTAACCAAGCTCTTTCTTCAGGCAAAAATCCAGAAACTTTCTTGTTGCGAATGGGATCGTGAATATCAATTGCTTCGTGACAAATGTTGTAATCCCCGCAGATTACTAAATTTGGAACTTCCTTTTTAAGTTCATCAATATAATTTTGAAAATCGTTCATAAACATAAACTTGTGTTCCAATCTTTCGATATTGGTGCCCGATGGCAAATACAAACTCATCACAGAAAGTTCATCAAAGTCAACACGAACAGTTCTTCCCTCGAAATCCATATGCGGAATTCCTGTTCCAAAAACCACGTTATTGGGTTTTATTTTAGACAAGATTGCCACACCACTATAGCCTTTTTTTGTGGCTGGAAACCAGTAATGATAAGGATATCCTGCAAGTTCAAAATCTAAAAGTGGAATTTGTTCTGGACTGGCTTTAATCTCTTGAAGACAAATTACATCCGGATTTGCTTGTTGCAACCAGTCAATAAAACCTTTAGAAATTGCGGATCGAATGCCGTTGACGTTATAGGAAATGATTTTCATTGTTTTTCATATTTGAGTTTCAAAAGTAATGAAAACTATAAAGATTGATTGCAAAAAAAGATGGAAAATCGAGTTTTTTGCTATCTTTGTTACTTGCTCAAAAAACACAAGCTACATATATGGGTTTAGTAACCGCAAAAGAAGTTTCAAAAGCAATAAACACTGACAAGTACGGAATTTTAGGTACTTTTTCGGGTTGGTTATTGATGAAAGTTTTGAAAATCTCTACTATCAACAAACTATATAACAGAAACAAACACTTGAAAGATGTGGAGTTTCTGAATGCTCTAATGGATGATTTACAGATAAAATTCGAAATTCCTGAACAAGATTTAAAAAGACTTCCAAAAGACGGGGCTTATATTACTATTTCGAATCATCCTCTTGGAGGAATTGACGGGCTTTTACTTTTAAAACTAATGCTTGAAAAAGAGCCTAATTTTAAGATTATTGCTAATTTTCTTTTGCATCGTATCGATCCGATAAAGCAATATATTATGCCTGTAAATCCGTTCGAAAACCATAAAGATGCTAAATCAAGTGTAATAGGTATCAAGGAGACTTTACGCCATTTGCGCGATGGAAAACCTCTAGGCATTTTTCCTGCGGGTGAAGTTTCTACATACAAAGACGGTAAATTGATGGTCGATAAACCCTGGGAAGAAGGAGCAATAAAAGTAATTAGAAAAGCACAAGTTCCGGTGGTTCCTATTTATTTTCATGCCAAAAATAGCTGGTTATTTTATCTCCTTTCTAAGATTAGCGACACGATGAGAACGGCAAAACTGCCATCAGAAGTATTTAGCCAAAAACGACGAACCATAAAAGTACGCATTGGTAAGCCCATTTCAGTTGCGGAACAAAACGAATACCTGTCTTTAGAGGAGTATTCGGAATTTTTAAGACGAAAAACCTATATGTTGGCTAAGCCATTTGAAAAGGAAACGCCCTTTTTGCCAACACCAAATTTAAAACTCCCGAAAAATCCTAAGGAAATCGTTATTGCTGCAAGCCAAGAAAAAATTATCAAGGAGGTTGATGCTTTGCGAAAAAATGACTGCCGTTTGTTACAAAGCAAGAACTATGAAGTGTTTTTTGCAAAAGCGAAGGATGTTCCAAATGTGCTTCACGAAATAGGGAGATTGAGAGAAATTACTTTCAGAGAAGTAGGCGAAGGAACTAATGAATCCATAGATCTTGACGCCTTTGATAAATATTACCGCCATATGTTTTTATGGGATGCTGATGCGCATAAAATTGCGGGTGCTTATCGAATGGGATTGGGTTCCGAAATATATCCAAAATATGGAATTGACGGATTTTATCTAACCGATTTGTTTAGGTTTGAACCAGAATTACACGATATGCTACACAAATCGATTGAGATGGGTCGTGCTTTTATCATCAAGGAATACCAACAAAAACCAATGCCATTGTTCTTGCTTTGGAAAGGAATCATACATATTACATTGCATCATCCTGAACATAAATTCTTGTTGGGTGGCGTAAGTATTAGCAATCAATTTTCGAATTTTTCGAAATCGTTGATGATTGAATTTATGAAATCTAATTTTTACGATCCCTATATCGCCCAATATATTCATCCAAAAAAAGCCTTCAAAGTCAAACTAAAAGATGCAGATAAAGATTTTATTTTTGATGAAGCCGAGGCCGATTTGAACAAATTTGACAAACTAATCGATGAATTGGAACCAGGTAATTTACGCTTACCTGTTTTAATTAAAAAATACATCAAACAAAATGCGCGTGTTGTCGCTTTTAATGTTGATCCAATGTTTAACAATGCGATTGACGGATTAATGTACATCCGGATTTCTGATATTCCAGACAGCACCGTAAAACCCGTAATGGAAGAATTTCAAGCCGAATTAGAAAGAAAATTGGCTGAGAAAGAAGAGTGAGAGTATTAAGTATTAAGATTTGAGTATTAAGACTTCTTTAGATTCTTTTAGATTGATTTACCTCCAAATCGATTGACGCAATATTTCATACATTGAATTGTTTTGTATAAAATAAATGATTCTAATAAAATGATAGCTTGCCAGAAAAATAGCCAAACTGTAGGCTAGTTTTTTACTGTAAAGTAGTTGGGTAAAATATTCTTTTTTGGTAATCAATTCCGTTGTGAGCACTACAATTGTCACTATACAAAATGCAATTACTAAGGGTCCCAAAAGATGATAAAACAGGCTTTTTTGCACATCTCCTTCATAAAAATAAACCAAGGATTTTGTGATTCCGCAACCCGGACAAGGAAATCCGCTAAGCATCTTCAAAGGACACAAAGACTGATCTGTTTCTAGATGGGTATTTTGATTAAAAAAGATTAAAAAAAACGGAACCATCAGCGTAATGAATGCGCCGATGATTCCGTAAATTTTACGTTTGGATTGGTTTTTAATTGTATAATTTATTGATGTCATTTTGAACAATCATTGCCGCCGCCATTGGAAAGAAAAACCCTAAAATTATCAATAATGTGGAATCGTCTTTTTGTGGATAACCAATGCGTTTATACACTTGTGGCAATGCATCTTTACCCGCCAAATAAAAGAAATAAATGTTGATAGGGAAACAACATCCTGCAAAAATAGCTATAGGTTGAGAAATAACTTCTCGTTCGGCGACTGCATTTAGCACTTCGGCCACTTTTATGTTCCAGTAGATAAGATACAATCCGCAAGTTACAAAACTTAAGATTAATACTAATACTGGATCGACTTTAAATACGGGAATTGGATTATTGGGTTTGTTCCAATGTTCTGTGATTGTGTTTTCCATTTTTTTGGTTGTTAATTGGTTAGGGTAAAAATATAAAAATTATTGAAAAACTTTATCAATTGGCTCCCAAAGTTCAATTTTGTTTTTTTCTGGGTCGAGAATCCAGGCAAATTTTCCATAATCATAAGTCTCCATATCACCTACTATTGTTACACCTTCTTCTGATAATTTTTTTAACAAATTTTCTAAATCGACCACGCGAAAGTTTTGCATAAACTCTTTTTTGCTTGGCTCAAAGTATTTTGTATCATCCGAAAATGGCGACCATTGTGTTGAGCAATCGTTTCCAGCTTTGTCTTTCCACCAAAAAGTGGAACCATATTCATCGGTTTTTAACCCTAAATGTTTACCGTACCAAGCCACAAGTTTTTTTACGTCTTCAGCCTTAAAGAAGAAACCTCCAATTCCAGTAACTCGATTTTCGATTGTATTTTTATTAGTTTGACCAAAATATTTTGCCTTGATTTTTTCGACAATCACTTGTGCCAATCGTTCGTGACTTTCGAAGGTCCAGCCCGCGATGTGTGGGGAAAGAATAACATTTTTAGCATTCAACAAATATTGAAAAGCTACCGGAGTTTCTTTATCTTGAAAAAGGGTTTCGAAAGACAATTTTTCATATTCCAAAACGTCTAAACCAGCACCGAGAACTTTCCCGGTTTTCATCGCTTCGACTAAATCAGCGGTGACAATGTTTTTCCCCCTTGAAGTATTGATTATCCATAACGATTTGGCGAAAGCATTGATAAAATCGGCATCAACCATTTTATCCGTTTCGGGTGTCCAGGGAATATGCAGACTCAAAACATCGGTTTTTTGTTG
>JAYVIK010000290.1:0-2721 GCA_043770265.1 Flavobacterium sp.
CCACTACAAAGGAAATTAAAACCCTGATCGATGGTGCTTATTTTGGAAATGGTGTAGTGATTTCGAAAGATGAAACCTTCTTATTGATGGTTGAAACGACCAAATATCGCATATTAAAATATTGGCTTAAAGGCGAAAAAGCAGGTAAAACAGAAATTTTTATGGACAATTTGCACGGATTTCCAAATGGTATTTCTATTCGGGAAGATGGCAGTTTCTGGCTTGGTTTCACCACCAAACGCAATGATGCACTCGACAAAATCCACCCAAAAGAGGGTATGAAAAAATTGGTTTACGGTTTGCCAAAATGGCTACAACCTAAGGAAGACAAGTTCGGAATGGTTATGCATATTTCTGAAAAAGGAACTATCTTTAACACCTTTTTCGACACAACAGGAATCGCAATGCCCGAAGCGGGTTCTGTGAAAGAGCAAAACGGATTTTTGTATATGGGTGGCGATAATTTGCCTTATATTGGAAAGTATAAATTAAAATCTTAATTAAAAATAGAATGAATTTAATATCCAACAAAGCAATAAAGATATTTTTAGGACAATTGATTTTAATAATCCTATTTCATCTTTGCATTATTACCAAAATTGTCCCTTATGATATTACCTGGGGAGGACGGCTTACAAACGATACTGAAATGTACGTTTTTGAAGCTATTTCAACACTAATAAATATTTTTTTATCTTGGGTTTTGTTAATGAAGGGCAACCTCGTTAAATACAAATTTTCAAACCAAGTAGTAAATGGAATATTGTGGATTTTCTTCGCCATTTTTATTCTGAATACAATTGGGAACATTTTTGCAAAAACGTTTTTTGAGAAATTTTTCGCAATATTAACAGGTCTATCTGCAATATTAATTTGGAATATTATAAAAGAGAAAAAAACAACGAAATGAAAAAACCCTGCTCAAAGAGGTTTTCTCTAAAATAAAAGTATTGTTCTTACGGGACGCTGTGCAATTCTGATAGCTATCGGAACCTCCGACGCACGCTATAATTCAATGAATGATTAAATAATGAAATTAAAGATTTAAGTCTCTAATAATTTTACACGAGGTCTTATTTATCATTTAATCCAATTCCAAATCCAAACATTGCAGCAACCAAACCTAAATGGACAATTAAAATGGCTTTTTGCCAAAAAGGCCTATCATCCCATTTTTGTTCCTGATCAAAAGGGTCAAAAGCCAATCCAATTCCTAATGAAGCAGTAGCTTGCATATAATCCTTAGAAAATAATGCTTGGTAGATGCCTAATAAAAGGAATCCAATGTACAGTACTTTGTTGAATGATGTTTTCATAATGATAATTTTTTTACCAAAAATAGCACCAAGCAATTTAGTAAAATTGTATTTTTAGGACACTATAGTATTTCCCAAACAATTTTTTCTCCATCTAACTGGCTTACATTTTTAAAAAATTCTTTGGGATTGTGATTCGTAAGTCTTTTGAACTCTTTAATAAAATGCGATTGGTCAAAATAGTTGTTTTCGAATGTAATATCCGTTAATGATTTTAGCTCTTTCGAATTTAATTTTGTCTCTAGAGATTTTCTAAATCTAATAATTCTTCGGTAATCTATGGGAGAACAACCGATGTGCTTGGTGAAATGACGCTGAAAAGTTTTCAAATTGTAGCCTAATTTTTCAGCAATTGCAGTTACCGAATAGTTGATATCCAAATTCTTAATTAGAGTTAAAGATTTCTCTAATTGGCTTAATTCATTGTCTTCTTTAAATTGTGCAAGCAAGAACGCTTCTAAGCTTTTTATACTATTTTCACTTTCAAATAATGTTTCACCAAAGCGTTGCCAGTCTGAATTAGTATATGATTGTGAGAAATTTGGCGCAACTGAATAATAATTTTTGGGCAAAAATCTATTAATTCCAAGTGGTTTAAACACGATTGAAATTTCTTGAATTTTACCATTGTACTGAATTAGTAAAGGATTAATGTATTTTCCTAAAAGTTCTACTTGAACATTTAAAACGGGACTTTCTACTATATTAACTTGAAAATGGTTTCTTTGGATTTCTACGCCTTTAAAAAAAGAAAGGCCACAATTGTAATGCGGAAAAGCCAAATAACGGAGTTGAAACGGGCTTTCACAGTCGAAAACATAGAAACATTCGATGTAATTTTGGAGAAACGGAGATTGAGGAATATGAGTTTTTATCATCTTACTCTATTTTTTGGCTAAAAATAAATAATATTTTGGAAGTGTTCACATTCCACTGCTACTTTAAATTTCGAACTAATTCAACATCTTTTTGAGAATTACGAAAGAATAGGTTAATTTTATAATCGATTTATTGACTTATCCCTTTTATCAATAAAGGCTTCGACAAGCTCAGCCAGACAACATTCAGAATTTCGATTAGGAACCTTGATGTCTCCCTGAGCTTGTCGAAGGGTTTCTGTTAAGAATCGTCAATAAAGACTCGTTCTCCAAATATTAATAAAAAGGATAAGTCAATCGATTTATTCACCTAAAGATCCTCACCATTGTATAAAAATATCTTTTCTTTTTTCCTCTTTTTCTGTGGAATTACTCTCGTTTCTAGCCAAGTAAAAAAAGATACTATATCACTTTCGGAAATAGTTTTGCAGGCTTCCCCAATCAAAAATGCGCTTCAAAACGCAGCTTCGGCTGTGTCCGTAATCAGTTCTACAGACATCAATAAAACGGATGGAATTATTCTTACT
>JAYVIK010000291.1:0-2706 GCA_043770265.1 Flavobacterium sp.
GAACACGAACCATATAAGTTCCGTTTGATAATTCGGCAACGTTAACATTTCTTGATTTTGCAGTTTTTACTTTTTGTCCCAACAAATTGTATATTTCTACTGATTTGATTTCAGTTTCGGTTTCAATGTTTAAAACATCTTTTACAGGGTTTGGGTAAAGTGTCACTTTTAGGTTGTTTTGTGAGAAATCAGATGACGATAAGGTATTGTTGTTGTACAAATTAGTGATATCAGTTTGTGATAAAGCGTAATTGTAAATTTTTAAATCGTCAAAATCAATTGTTGCACCTGTACCATTTCCTAATTGTAAAAATCCTGCACTTGATGTATTTACTAGTGGTCTTGCAATTGTATTAACTAAACTTCCGTCTAAATATAATTTTGCATTTGACCCATCATATACCATAACCAAATGTCTCCAAACAAGTGCAGGATAAGTACCACCAAAAGATAAATCATAGTTATTACCCCAAAAGACAATATTTCCAGTCGCTCCAAAATATGCACCAAAATTTTGATATTGCTGTGCTACCCCATAATTAAATAATGAAGACCCATCTCCCGTAACATATGATTTATACCATAAAGAAATAGTTCTAACACTATTGCCAGATGGCAATGGCAAAGCAACATTACTACCATAGGCATAATTTCCTATTACTTGTAATGCACTATTTGGATTACCGTTTCTATCTGCCACTAAGGATGTTGTTCCTGCTCTATTTGAAAATGGTGTGTTACCATTCACATTATTGTATGTATTGTTAAAATTATACTCTGCAATTGGCATAGAAGTTGTAAATGTGCCTATTGAACTTGTAGTTGTTCCTGCACTATTTGTAGCCTCAATTTGATAGTAATATTGCGTTTGTGGTGTTAATACAGTTATTAAGATGTTGTTGGTTGTTAAAGCATTACCAGATGCAGAAAAACCAGCAACTTGACTTGATAAATTAGTACTAGACAAACCATATTTAATTACAGATGTAGTTGCTAAATTAAAGGAATTTAATGAATATGTGATAGTAGCGAAATTTACAGATGGAATATATGAAACACCCGTAATTAATGGTCCTAAAGTGCTATTAGTAATTACTGAAAAATCATCAAACATAAATTCGCTAGCCGTTCCTGCGTTTCCTGCGGCACGAATTACAAATTTTATCGAAGTGCCAGACGGAATAGTTCCAGCTGGAATAGTTCCTGATAAAGTTTGATAAGCAGAGTAAGGAGTGCCAAAGTTTAATACCGCTATTTGACTCAATGCTGTACTATTTCCAACTAAATAATATAAAGCCGCAAAACCTGAAATCCCTGCTTGCTTTCTTACTTTTACAGAAACATACATTGGATTTCCGTTAGAAGTTTGACTAGTTGTTGTAAGTGACTTGTCTGAACCAATAACAGAATTAGCACTGGCATAATAATTTCCAGAGGTAGCTAATGCCGGATTGTTAAAAAAGCCAAAGCCATTATTAACCCAACCTGAAGGCAATGAACCACTTTCAAAACCTTCGGTAATATTAATCTGTGCGTTAGCAGCAGAAAATGCCAATAACAATAAAATAAGTAAGCGTGTTTTCATAATTCGTTTGTTTTTTAAGATTATGATACAAACTTATAATAACAACAAAAACAAAAACCTCCCAGTTTGAGAACTGCCGTTTTGGGTTTGAGAACAGGTTTTTATATTGTTATTGATTATGTACTTTTACCCTGATTTAATAATCGAATTTTGAGAAAACAATTTATCACGACTTTTTTTCTAATATGGATTTTTTGCTCTAGTTTTTCGCAAGAAATTTTTCATCAAGAAACAACTAATACCGAGGGCTTGCCCTCTAATAGTGTTTATGATATTATGCAAGACGATAAAGGATTTATTTGGTTTGCAACAGACGAAGGTGTTTCCCGATTTGATGGACGAAATTTTGCAACATTCAAATCCCAAAACAAAGGGGGTAAAAGTGGCTCATTCTTAAAAAAAGATAATTTCGAAAGAATTTGGTACGAAAATTTTGATGGTTACTTGAACTACATTCAAAATGATTCCGTTTATAAATTAGAAAAACAAGGCAAGCCTATTGGATTTTTAAACTATACAATCACCAAAAAAGAACTGATTTATGCCACCCAAAGAGGTTATGAAATTCTGGATCTTAAAACTTTAAAAATTAGTAAAAAGCAAAATTTATTAAATTTTCGAACTTGTTTTTTAGAAAATATAAATCAAAAAGCCTATTTTATTGATCCTGATTTAAAAATCATTTTACTGCAAAAAAACATTTTGGTTGCCAATAAAAAACACATAAAATCACCATTAGTTGCTCCAATTTTTACTACATCTGATGCGATATATTGCACTGATAAGAGTAATACGAACAAAACAATGTATAAAATTGATAATGGAAAAATAATCTCGCTTTTTGAATTTAATAGCACCCAAACCATTCAAAACTTATACTTTAAACAAAATAAATTTTGGCTTTGCACCAACAAAGGGCTAATTGTTTTGGATAAAAAAGGAAAAAAATTGAACTCCAAACCCTATTTTGAAAATTTTAGCATTACCTCTTTTTACATTGACAACAAAAACAAATACTGGATTGGAACTTTAAATGATGGCGTGCTTCGGTTTTCTGATTTTAATGAAATTCAAAGAGACTTAAAACATATAAAACCATTGTTGCTTTCTGCTGAAAATTC
>JAYVIK010000292.1:0-7287 GCA_043770265.1 Flavobacterium sp.
TGAGGTTTTTAGAGCGAAAGACGAGGCTCGAACTCGCGACAACCAGCTTGGAAGGCTGGAGCTCTACCAACTGAGCTACTTTCGCATTACAACGGTGCAAATATAGATAATAAGTTGGCTTCTTTGCAAGTTTTTTTTTGAAATTTTACAAAAAAGCTTTATTTTTTTATAACCATTTTAAAACTAAATCATTATAAATTCATTATTTTTATAGGATATTAACAATCATAAATAAAATATGGACTAAAGATGCTTTTTTGAAGTAACATCCGATTCACGAGGAAGTAAAAGGTATCTAAATACTCAATTGAGGCGATTGCAACTTAATGTTTAAAAAAACAAAATGAATAAAATTTTTATTTTACTATTGATCTTTATTTCTTTCAGTTGTGAAAAAGGATCGAAAAAAAAGGAAGTAACTCCAGTTCCCACTCCGATCCCTGCTATTCTTGCTGAGGGAAAATCTGTATTTATTGATAGTCTTTTGCTAAAACCTTTCAATAGTATAGTCTTGAAGGAATTTTATTTAGCTTCAGGTTACAAATCAGTTTGGCAGTCAAAAAAAGATAGAATAAACATCCTGAAACAAGTTTCAAATTCAGAGGATGAAGGACTAAATCCTGAAAATTATAACGTAAATAAATTACAGAAATTCGAAAAAAATTATGCTGCTCTAAATGAAAAAGAAAGGGCAAACTATGATATTTTGCTTACCCACAGCCTTCAAAAATACATTTCGCATTTGACCAACGGGCAAATCAATCCTAGAAATTTATATCAAAATTGGGATTTGAAAAGAAATGCAATCGATGTTAACGAAACTTTAGGCCTAATACTAAAAAGTGATTCGTTAGTGTATAAAATTGAAAGTTTAAAACCCAATCATTTGGTTTACAAAAGCCTTAAAAAAGCACTTAAAATCATTAATACTTTTCCAAATGATGATTTTACAGCGATTGAATTAGCCAATAAAATTGTTCTAAATGACACAAATCCATCTCTAATTGCCATTAAAAAAAGATTAATGTATTGGAAAGACATGAAGCCAAATGATAGTCTTTCTGGAATTTATGACAGTGAAACGAATGAGGCTATGAAAAAATTCCAAACCCGTCACGGATTAGCAGCTGATGGAGTTATTGGAAAAGGTACAATTGATGCACTTAATTTTTCAAAACAAAAGCGGAAAGAACAGATTCTTGCTAATCTAGAACGTTGGAAATGGTTCCCAAAAGAAATGGGTGAGGAATATATAATTGTAAATATTCCGGATTATAAATTGATTTTGGTCAAAGACAATGATACTATGAGAACTCATAAAGTGATTGTAGGAAGAGATAAAAGACCTACGCCAATTCTATCTTCAAATTTGACTCATGTGGTTTTGAATCCTACTTGGACGGTGCCGCCTACAATATTGAAGGAAGACGTTATCCCGGCAATTTCAAGAAATCGAAACTATTTAGCGCAAACGAATATGAAAGTTTACGACAGCAACGGAAATGAAGTTTCAGCAAATAATTGGAACCTTTCAAGAGCTAAAAGTTATCGTTATGTGCAAAGTCCAGGGACATTTAATTCGTTGGGAATGGTAAAACTCGTTTTCCCGAATCGGTTTTCGATTTATTTGCACGATACAAATCATCGAGATTTTTTTGGGAAGCAAAAACGTTCTTTGAGTTCAGGTTGTGTGAGGGTTCAAAATCCGTTAGAATTGACCGAATATTTACTTGGTGATAAAACCCATTGGAACATTGAGAAAATTACTGAAATTCTTCAAAGTAAAAAAACGAAGCATATTAAAATAAAAAATGAAGTCAATATTCATATTTTATATTGGACGGCTTGGAGTGAAAAAAACGTTCTGATTTTTAGAGACGATATTTACAATCTTGATGCCGATTTGCAAAAAAAATTATGACAATAAAGGATAAATCTTTTCGAAACTTCTTGATGGATGATAAATAAAGAGACAAGATTTATTTTTTATGGTATTGACAATTTCTGAAAGTAATTCTTCTGGAATGGCGGGACAACCTTGACTTCTGCCCAATCTTTTATTGCATTTTATAAAATAATTTGAAACATAATTTGCCGAATGCATAACTACGCCTCTTTGTCTAGCATTGTCATTAACTCCTTTTTCTAGACCGTCTAGTTTGAGGGACATTCCGTGTTTGCCATTATAAGTTTCTCCAGTAGCATAGAAGCCCAAACTGCTTTTGAAAGAGCTATTGGTATTCGAAAAACTGTTGGCATATTCCTCGCCAGTATTTCTTCCGTGGGCAACTAAGGAATTGTATAAAATGGTATTGGTTTCTATGTCAATTACCCAAAGTCTTTTTACATTAGATGACAAACTAAAATCTACTATGGTTAAAATGTCTTTTTGGACTATTCCTCTTTCTTTTAGCAAATAATACCCTTTCAAAGCTTCTTTGAAACTTTCGAGATTGGGAAGGTTAAAATCATTGGAATTCAAGTGGTTATAAATGCTCTCGATATTGGAATCGGCACTGGGAATTATAACACTTGCGATTTCTTGTTTGTGAGATTTTACAGGTTTTGTAAAATTTGTTTCACCAATGTATATAGAAAATAATATAAATATTACAGCAGGAAATATCTTATAAATCATTGATAATGTTTAGGTTAGAATTGTTACTTGGGGCAACAAATATACAACAGCTTAGTATTTATTAAATGATTTTAAGAAAAAAATATGATTTGGATGCTAGTTTTAAGTTACTTACTAGAAAAAATTAATATTCATTGTTTGCTTTTTGTGTTAATTTTACTATTTTTGCTTACCCACAATCTTAATTTATGACGAATTTTCACTCTACTTTTCTGCTTTTTTTTGTTTTCATAAGTTTTGGTACTTATAGTCAAAAAAAGACACTTCAGGCTAAATTTACTACAGAAAACATCTCTATTGATGGGAAAATAAATGAACAAGCATGGAAATCGGCACCAATTGCTACCGATTTTGTAATGTTTGAACCGGATAATGGAAAGGCAATAAGCGAAAGTAAAAAAACAGAGGTCAAAGTCATGTACGATAATAATGCAGTATATGTTTTGGCAGTTTTACACGATGAAGAACCCAATAAAATTTCACGTGAGTTGACTAATAGAGATGAATTTGGTGTTGCTGATAATTTTTCTATTTCTATCAACGGGAATAATGATGGTCAACAAGATTTTAGATTTTTTGTTAGTGCAGCCGGTGTTCAAATGGATTGTTTGGCAACCGAAGATAATGAAGATTTTAATTGGGATGCCATTTGGGACAGTGAAGTAAAAATAACTGATTTTGGGTGGGTTGTCGAAATGAAAATTCCTTATGCGGCGCTACGTTTTTCAAAAGACATCAAACAAATCTGGGGTATAAATTTTAAGCGAGATATTTTGCGTGGTGCTATTGACCAAAGTTACACTTGGAATTTTGTGGATACCAAAATAGGTGCTGTGATTGTTCAAGCCGGGATTTTAGAGGGAATCGAGAACATAAAAACCCCAACTCGTCTTTTCTTTATTCCTTACACTTCTGCCTATTATCAGCAAGACGATTATGCTTCCGATAAAACCTTAAAATTCGGAATGGACATAAAATACGGAATAAACGATGCGTTTACACTCGATGCCATTTTGGTTCCTGATTTTGGTCAAACCAAATTTGATAATGCCATTCTCAACCTCGAACCCTTCGAGCAACAATTTGATGAAAACAGATCCTTTTTTACCGAGGCAGCTGATTTATTTTCGAAAGGAAATCTCTTTTATTCCCGAAGAATTGGGGGAAGTCCCATAATTAGTAAAGATGAACTTCAAGATCAATTACCCGAAAATGAGGACATCACAAATTTCCCTAGTAATGTAGATTTAATAAATGCTGTTAAGATTTCAGGTCGAACAGAAGAAGGACTTGGAATCGGATTTTTGAATGCCATCACCGAAAAAACGGAAGCCACGATTTTAAAAACAATTACTCAACAAATTCTAGATCCAAGCACGAACATTACAACCGAAAGAATAACTAAGGAGAATGTAAAAGAAGTTATACAACCGTTGACAAATTATAACATTTTCGTACTTGACCAGCGGTTTAACCAAAATTCTTCGGTAACATTGGTCAATACGAATACAATTAGGAACGGAAATTTTCGAGATGCAAATGTTTCCGCATTTTTATTCGACTTAAATACTAAGGCCAATACTTATAAATTATCAGGTGATTTTAAATATAGCACTGTCAAAGATAGTGACCCAATTTATGGCTCTAACTATGGATTAGAGAATTATGATGGCTTCAAAACTCAATTGAGTTTTGCTAAAACCCGTGGTAAATTAAGATACGCATTTTCCGGAAAATATTTGTCAGAGCAATACGATGTAAATGATTTAGGAATTCTATTTGTGAATAATTATCATTCTGGTTTTGCGGAAATGAGTTACAGAATCATTAATCCAACTAAAGTTTTTAACTCTTTCAAAGCTTCGCAGAATATCAATGTAGAAATTCAAAATACCACTGGAAAATTTCAGGAAGCTTGGTATCAAGCCAAGTTTGCTGCCATTACTAAAAAAAATCAAACTTGGGAAGCAAAAGTGCAGGTAAGTCCATTTGATAGGTACAATTTTTATGAACCAAGAGTGTATGGTAAATATGTTTTTGTGCCACAGAGCATCATTTCTTATTTGTACTTTGCCTCAAACGATAACAAAAAATTTACTATCGATATTGATGGTTCAATCGAAACATTTAACGAACAAGGCAGAAATATTTATATGATTTCGCCGGCAATTAGTAATCGTTTTAGTGATAAATTTTCCTTGTCGTATAATCTAATCTATACCCGAAAAGTCAATGATCGTGGTTGGGTAGGATTTGAAGGTGATAATGTCATTTTTGCGGAACGCAACCGGGAAATTGTAGATCATTATTTTACAGGTAAATATTCTATAACCAACAAAATGTCAGTTAATCTTGTAGCAAGGTACTATTGGTCATACGCCGAAAATCACGAATTTTTCACCCTGAAAGACAATGGTCATTTAGATACAAATACAACTTATGACAAAAATAGAAATAGGAATTTCAACTCTTGGAACTTTGATTTATCTTATTCTTGGTGGTTTGCTCCTGCAAGCGAAATCTCTGTTTTGTATCGAAATTACGCATTAGAAAGTACAAATGTTGTCGAAAAGAATATCTCTACAAATCTATCCAATGTGTTTGACACTAATTTGACCAATATTTTATCCGTTAGTCTTCGTTATTATATTGATTATAATTCATTGAAAAGGAAACACTAAAACGTTCTCGTTTTGATAAATTATTTCTTCTAGTTTACATTCATTATCAATTATTTAATTTTAAATTTTTTGGGCTAAATTGTAGTTCTGGCAACATACAGTTTTGTCTAAATACCTTATATTTGTAAATAAAAATAATAATCAAAATGAGCAAAAAAGTAATCCTTATGATTCTGGACGGTTGGGGAAATTCTCCAGATCCAAAAGTATCCGCAATCGATAATGCCAATATTCCTTTCATTAAAAGTTTATATACAAAATATCCTGTTGGACAACTTCGAACCGATGGTTTAAACGTAGGTTTGCCAGAAGGCCAAATGGGAAATTCCGAAGTGGGACACATGAATCTTGGAGCGGGTAGAATTGTCTATCAAGATTTAGCCAAAATTAATTTGGCTGTAGCCAATAATTCAATGGCACAAGAACAAGTGCTGGTTGACGCCTTTCAATATGCCAAAGACAAAAATGTAAATCTTCACCTTCTCGGATTGGTTTCTGATGGTGGAGTGCATTCACACACTTCACATTTACGCGGTTTGATTGATGCAACTCAAGCTTTCGGATTAGAAAAAGTATTCGTTCACGCATTTACCGATGGCCGTGATGTAGATCCAAAATCGGGAGCAACTTACATTCAAAATTTAGAAAATTATATTGCCAATACTTCTGCAAAAATCGCTTCGGTGGTGGGAAGATATTATGCAATGGATCGTGATAAGCGTTGGGAAAGAGTAAAAATTGCCTACGATTTATTGGTAAACGCAACAGGAATACATTCTAAAGATGTAGTAAAAAGCATTAAGGAAAGTTATGAAAATAACGTAACCGATGAATTTATCAATCCAATTATAGCAGTTGATGAAAACGATCAACCGTTGGCTACAATAAAAGAGGGAGATGTTGTTGTTTTCTTTAATTTTAGAACCGACAGAGGTCGTGAATTGACCGAAACACTTTCTCAAAAAGATTTCCACGAGCAAAACATGCACAAACTCAATTTGTATTATGTAACGCTGACCAATTATGACGAAACATACAATAATGTAAAAGTCGTTTACAACAAAGACAACGTTACAGAAACTTTGGGTGAGGTTTTAGAAAAAGCTGGAAAAAAACAAATAAGAATTGCCGAAACTGAGAAATATCCTCACGTGACATTCTTCTTTTCTGGCGGTAGAGAAACACCTTTTGAAGGCGAAACACGAATCTTGAAAAATTCTCCAAAAGTAGCCACTTACGATTTGCAACCCGAAATGAGTGCTTTTGAACTGGCCGATGCTTTAGTTCCAGAACTTGAAAAAGGTGAAGTAGATTTTGTGTGTTTAAATTTTGCCAATGGAGATATGGTAGGACATACTGGAGTTATGAGTGCTGCAATTCAAGCCTGTGAAGCGGTTGATAAATGTGTCGAAAAAGTGATTACTGCGGCTCTTGCCAATGATTATACCACATTAATTATTGCCGATCACGGAAACTGCGAAACGATGATTAATCCTGATGGTAGCCCAAATACAGCGCATACCACAAATCCAGTTCCAATTATTTTGGTGGATAAAGAATTGAAATCTATAAAAGATGGTGTTTTGGGCGATTTAGCGCCAACCATTTTAGAATTGATGGAAATTGAAAAACCGGAAGTGATGACAAGGTATTCACTTTTGTAATTTACAAAACGTACAGATATAAATAGTCTCGCAATTTGCGGGACTATTTTTTTCAAACCAATTAATGTATCCAACCTCTATTTTAGTGGTGTAATTTTTTACTTCTCAAATAGTCGATTAATAATTTGGGATGATCCGTTTGTATAATCGAGGGTTTTAGGGCGATTACACTATCCATTGCTTCCATTTTTCCTAAAACAAAACTGTCATCTTCGTCCCAAAGTGTATTTACAAAAACAATTTTGTTGTTTTTTTGTATCCAGTCCATATTGTCTTTGGTAAAACTTTCATTTGTAAAATGCTG
>JAYVIK010000293.1:0-2685 GCA_043770265.1 Flavobacterium sp.
ATATGTTGATTATTCTGCTTTTAAATTTTCGAAAACGGCTTTTAAATCGGCTTTTAAATCTTCGATGTCTTCCAGTCCGACCGACAGTCTGATTAAATCCTTAGTAACTCCCGTTGCGACCTGTTCTGCATCTGACAACTGTTGATGGGTTGTGCTTGCTGGATGAATAATCAAAGATTTTGTGTCTCCAATATTGGCCAAAAGCGAAAATAGCTTGGTTTCGTCAGCTACTTTCTTGGCTGCTTCGAACCCGCCTTTAAGTCCGAAAGTTAACAATCCGTTTTGTCCTTTAGGTAAAAATTGTGTTGCCAAATCGTAATATTTACTGGACTTTAAACCCGGATAATTTACCCAAGTTACTTGGTCTTGACTTTCTAACCATTGTGCCAATTCCAATCCATTCTGGCTATGCTTCTGGACGCGAACTTGCAAAGTTTCTAATCCCTGAATAATCTGAAAAGCGTTGAATGGGCTTAAAGCCGCACCGTAATCCCGTAAACCTTCGATACGCACTTTTGCAATAAAAGCTGCTGCTCCAAGCGCATCGTGATAAACTAAACCGTGATAACCAGCATTAGGTTCTGTAAACTCAGGAAAGCGACCGCTACTCCAATCAAATGTTCCAGCATCGATTATTGCGCCACCCAATGATGTTCCATTTCCGCATATATATTTGGTCAGAGAATGAATTACAATATTGGCTCCATGCTCAATCGGGTTTAGCAAATAAGGCGTAGCAACCGTATTATCGACAATAAATGGAACTTTAAATGCTTTGGCTTCCGCCGAAATGGCTTTCAAATCCAAGACGTCCAATTTTGGATTTCCTAAACTTTCAGCAAAAAATACTTTTGTGTTTTCAGTGGCGGCTTTGGTAAAATTGCTAGCATCCGATGGATCTACAAACGTGGTTGTAATGCCCAATCTTGGCAAAGTCACTTTCAGCAAATTATAAGTTCCACCGTATAAACTACTTGAAGCTACAATATGATCGCCTGTTTTTAGTAAAACCAATAAGGATGTAGCAATTGCAGCAGTTCCTGATGCTGTAACCACTGCGGCAATTCCGCCTTCGAGCGCTGCTAATCGTTGTTCCAAAATGTCATTTGTTGGGTTGTTCAAACGGGTATAAATAAATCCCGCTTCGGCAAGTCCAAATAAATTGGCGGCATGATCCGAATTGTTGAAAACATACGAACTTGTTTGATAAATAGGAACCGCTCTTGTTCCGCCGTTTTTTGTGACATCGTGTCCTGCGTGTAATGCGTTCGTTGCGAATTTTGGAGTACTCATAGTTTTAATTTTAGATTTTAGATTTGTTTGTGTTTAAAATTTATTGTGCTTTATTACTTAAAAAACAAAAACCCTTTTAGAAAAATATCCAAAAGGGTTTTAAGTTTTGTTATAACTTATACTTTCGGAATCAACAGACATAAACAAACATCATGGATTTTGTGCAAATCATCGATTTGACATTGCATTTATTTATTTTTTTTTGCTGTAAATTGTTCATTTTATATGTGTAATTAGTTTTTTTACAATTCAAAAAAAAGCCTCCCGTTTTGTGGGAGGCTTTTGCTATATATTTTTGATTTAAAATTTATGCAATAAACGACCCACAAGATTTTTCCTGCATCGACTTTGAAATATTGCAAACATTAAAATTCATTTTCTTTAATTTTATTTTACAAATGTCTAAACTTTTATTCAGAAATCCAAATAAATTTTAAAAAAATATACACAAGTTAACAATTTCATAAAGATTAAACCAAATTCATCAAATGACATTTTTGATTATTAACATCAAAAAAAAGTTAAGATTAATTTGGAATTCAATTTGGTTTCATACATTTGCACTCGAATATTAGAGGAAAAATTTGAACTGATTGCAACCTCGTTAAAAAAATGCTAAAGCAGAAACTCTCCTTTAGTATCCCCTGCAATTGTTTTTCTTCCTCGCTTAACTTTAAAATTATATTATTATGGCTTATTTATTTACGTCAGAATCTGTTAGTGAAGGACATCCAGACAAAGTAGCGGATCAAATTTCAGACGCATTAATTGATAATTTCTTGGCCTTTGACCCTGAGTCAAAAGTAGCTTGTGAAACTTTGGTAACCACAGGATTAGTTGTTTTAGCTGGTGAGGTTAAGTCTGAAACTTATTTAGACGTTCAAACTATTGCGAGAGAGGTTATCCGAAAAATTGGTTACACAAAAAGCGAATATATGTTTGAGGCCAATTCTTGTGGCGTTCTTTCGGCAATTCATGAGCAATCAGCCGATATCAATCAAGGTGTTGATAGAGCAAACAAAGAAGAGCAAGGCGCTGGTGACCAAGGAATGATGTTTGGTTATGCTACTAGTGAAACGGAGAATTTTATGCCTTTGGCTTTGGATTTATCTCATAAATTATTACAAGAATTGGCTGTTCTACGTCGAGAAAACAATGAAATTAACTATTTGCGTCCCGATGCAAAATCGCAGGTAACTTTGGAGTATGACGACGATAATAAACCATCACGAATTGATGCCATTGTTATTTCAACTCAACACGATGATTTTGATGAAGAAGCTGCGATGTTGGCAAAAATCAAAAGTGATTTGGTTGGAATTTTAATTCCAAGAATCATCAAAAAAAATCCACAATACGCTCATTTATTCAACGATAAAATTACGTATCACA
>JAYVIK010000294.1:0-21570 GCA_043770265.1 Flavobacterium sp.
GTAAATAATGCAGCAGGTTGTACTTCGCCTGCATCTTCTAGTATAGTTGTAAACGCACTACCGGTTACTCCAGCTCCACCGTCAGTAGGAGCGATAGCACAACCAACATGTAGTGTATCCATAGGTACGTTCCAAATAGCATCTTACGATAATACTAATATGTATAATTTCACTCCAGCTGTGGTGAGTATTTCATCAACTGGATTGGTGACTGCCAACGCAGGTACTTATACCTTTACAGTAAATAATGCAGCAGGTTGTACTTCACTTGCATCGTCTAGTATAGTTGTAAATGCACTACCGGTTACTCCAGCTCCACCGTCAGTAGGAGCGATAGCACAACCAACATGTGCTTCAGCTACAGGTACTTTCCAAATCACGGATTATGATAATACTAATATGTATAATTTCACTCCAGCTGTGGTGAGTATTTCAGCAACAGGTTTGGTAACAGCTAATGCAGGAATCTATACTTTTAGCGTAACTAACACGGTATCGGGTTGCACATCTGTGGCATCAGCAAACATGGTTGTAAACGTACAGCCGCCAGCTCCCGCAGCCCCAGAGGCAGGAACTGTAACACAACCTACGGCTAGCCAAGCCATAGGTACTTTCCAAATCAACGCTTTCGATGCAAGTAGAACTTACAATTTCACTCCAAGTGTAGTGAGTATCTCAGCGACTGGATTGGTAACAGCTAATGCAGGAACCTATACCTTTACAGTAGATAACGTTACGGGTTGCTTATCAGCAGACTCATTGCCTGTAACCGTTATATCATTTAATGTTAATTCTGGTAATAGCGGTGGTGTGGAAAGTGAAAGTTTAGGTGATATTATGTCTAAGCAATATGTGTCCCGTAAAAAAAGCAGTGTACCCACCGAGTTTGTGACAAGCACAGCAGCAAAGTTTACCAAAGAAGCCTTGGTTAAAGAATCAAGCTCTTCTAGAATTGGAATGAGTGATTTGAAAATGCTGCAGATGTTTCCATCAAATCTTCAAGATGGAGATGTTGCAGTCATTTCTTCACCTACTGATATTTTAGACTATACCATTGCACAAGAAGTATTGAGTGTGGATTTCTCGGTTAAAGGTGCTACAAAAGCAGTAGTTTTGGGAGTTCGAACAAAAGATAAAGTATACAATCACACTAAAGCGTCGTGCGATAGACTAAGAAGTGCCGAAATATTGAATGTTAAAATAATTAAAATTGGAGGTTATAACTTCTTGATACAAGCTATAAAGCAACGAAATAAAGTCGTAGAATATGCAGTTTCATTTGCTGTTGGTAAAAATGAAAGCGATTCTTTTTACAGCTTGCAAAGCAATTGGTATGTGAAAGAGTATGGCGTCGCTAAAGATGTATTTAACTTTCAAGTATGGGCTACTACTCCAAGTCAAACAACTAAGCTGGTAAACGACATTTTAAATAATTTGAAAGCATCTATTCCACTTAATCAGAAAGAAATTCAAAAAGTTCCGAAAACATTTGTTTCGAAAGTTACTAGAGAGGGATCGGATCTTGTTCTGAAACTTAAAAGTGTAAAAAAACAACAAGATGTTGAAATTACGATGGACCAAAATTACAGCGAAACCAATGGTTATGTCGAACGACATAATCGTCTGCAATCGGAGTTTGACCAAACTTTACGTATAAAAGTTGGTGATTCTTTTGAGTTTGATGGTTTAGTAAAAGTAGATGGTAATATTCAGGATGCTTTCTATCACGCCGATGGTAACTGGGGGTTAGATTATGATCCGCGCTATACTTTAATTAATAAATACCGTGTGTCGAATAATTTAGATAGAATTGGTACCGACGATGAGATGTTGATTAATAGGGATGTTCATTTGGAAGTATTCAGTGAAAATGACTATGCAACTTTATATAAATCTTTGCTTCCTGCCCAACTTCCTGCAGATTACAATGAGTATAAATATGTATCCTTTAAAGCAAAAGGAAGCGGATTGATCGAATTAGGATTAATCAAATCTTCAGTTGAAAATTGGAAACACCAATATAAATCAATGATTAATATCGGTGAAGAAGAACAAACGTATTATGTTCCTTTCAAGTTCTTTACCTCATCTAAATCGACAGAAAAAATTAATGCAAATGATTTAACAATGTTAACTTTCACATTTTTACCAGTTGAAGCGAAAACAAAAAACTTAGATTTGACAATTAGCGATGTAAAATTCACTAAAAAAGCTCCAGAAGGATACCAGAATTTATTACCTACTTTGAAAAATCAATTCATTGCATATCCTAATCCATCAGTAGGAAATGTAAAATGTGTATTGTTTAGTGATTTTACTACAACTGCAACTGTTTCGCTTTATGATATTTCAGGAAAAACTGTTTACAGCTCAGAGGTAAAGCTGAACGAAGGTAAAAACGAATTAGATTTTAATTTTAATGTACCAAAAGGAGTTATGTTTCTATCTATCACAAATGGAAAAACTAATTTTGGGACATCAAAAATTAGTTTTAAGTAAAATAAATTGATTTAAAAATGTTTAAACCAGCAAAAAAAATTGCTGGTTTTTTTGGTTAAAAACAGGATTGCTTTGTAAAAAATACAAAAATATTTGTAATCTATAATTGTCTAATGCAGTCAAATCAGGAACTACAAAATTAGCATTACAAACCACTGCTTTCGCGAACATCCCTTTTCCTAAAGGAATTACAACAGAGCCTGGTTTCGGCAACAATATAAGATCCTAGATTCAAAGTTTTTGTCTCTTGATTGGCAAAATAAAAACCAACCCAATTATAGTAATCTTTGGAGTTGCTGAGAAGTTCACAATTTTGAAGAGTTTTTCTTCTCTTGATGTATTGGAATTAGAAATAATTTCGGTTACTTTTGGTTTTAATTGTTGGAAAGTCATAATCTTACTTTTTTGAAAAAGTATAAATGTGACTTTCAAATTTATATAAAATTGTTAAAAATTCTATTTTGAAAAAATATTTTATTCTCTACAAACCATTTTTGCTGTTTTTAGGAAAGTTTTTATTGACTTATTTGCTCTTGACATTTGCTTACCAAAGTTATCTCGGACAGTTTGATGTAAGCAAAAATGAGACCGATAGCTTTACAAAATTAGTGGCAAAACAAACAGAAGACGTTTTGCTCCTCTTTAATTGCGATGTCAAAACCGTCCCAAATTCTAAAGAACCGTCTGAAATTTTATACTACAACCAAAAACCAATTGCTCGAATCATAGAAGGCTGTAATGCTTTAAGTGTGATCATTCTGTTTATTTCATTCGTTATTGCCTTTTCCGGAAAAATCAAACCTACCATTTTATACATTATCAGCGGAAGCATTCTCATTCATATTCTAAACGTTTTTAGAATTGCAGCATTATGCGTTCTGATGTATTACTATCCGGATCAAAAACATTTTTGGCACGGGGTTGCATTTCCACTATTTATTTATGGAGTAGTTTTCTTGTTGTGGATTCTCTGGGTTAACAAATTTTCAAATTATGCTAAAAAAACTGTTCAATCATAAAATTCGAATTGCATTGGCACTATTTTTTGTTCTCTTGTTGGTTCTAATTCGAGCTTACGAAGACAGCTTGTTTTACGATCCTTTTTTAGATTATTTCAAGGGACATTATTACAATTTACCCCTCCCAGAAATCGACAATCTTCAATTGATTTTTGGTTTCTTTTTCAGATATTTTCTAAATACCACACTGTCCTTAGCCATAATTTATGCTTTATTCAAAGATATCGATGCCGTAAAATTTGCTTCAGTTTTGTATTTTATTTTTTTCGTAATTCTGGTTGTTGCATTCTTTTTTATTCTTTTAAATAATGGTGAAACCAATAAAATGGGACTGTTTTACATCAGACGATTTCTCATTCAACCAATTTTTTTGTTGTTGTTCCTTCCGGCATTTTATTATCAAAAGCAAAAGAACTAGTTTTGATTTTACCCAACTGACCAATAAAAGCGATGTTTATTTCGTTATATATAAATCACCAATTAAAAAGCTATGTTTACAGCTGTTTTTCGAATAATAGCATTCCTATTTATTGTCACTTCGGCAGTTGCACAAACTCAAACCGAGGTAAATCCACCTTATAACATTAAAACTGTTTCTTTTGTCCAAAACAACGAAAATGTAGTTCCAGTTTTTAAATTAAGTGATGGTTTCCAATTTCAATTTGATGATTTATTCGGAAATGAAGCCAATTATTATTTCGAAATTGTGCATTGCGACTACAATTGGAATCCAACAGAAATTCCAAAAGCAGAGTATATGAAAGGTTTTGATGGACAAAGAATTCAAGAATACGAAAATTCCATCAATACCCTTCAAATCTATTCGCATTACAAATTACCCATTCCTAATCAATTTATGCAACTGCGCGTCAGCGGCAATTACATCTTGAAAATTTTAGACGAAAGCAAAGAGGTGATTTTGTCACGAAAATTCATTATTTATGAAGATTTAGTTACCGTGCCAATGCAAATTAGACGTGCCCGAACAGCCAATTATTTAGAGTATAAACATAATGTCGAATTTTCAATAAAATCGCAAGCCATCAATTTTCAAACTCCTGTGAAGAATATAAAAATAGCTTTGTTTCAAAACGGGCAATTGAATAATGCTATCAAAAATATCGTTCCACAATACACAATTGGCAATGAATTAATTTACAAATACGATACTGAAACTCAATTTTGGGCAGGCAATGAGTTTTTGTATTTTGACAATAGCAATATTAGATCAGCCGGTAATACTATTTCTCGAATAGATTCCAGCAACGGCATATATAACTCCCATTTATTTACTAGTAATGCCAGAATAAATTCTCAATATACATTATTCCCAGATGTGAATGGTAATTACATAGTTCGTAACCTTGGCGCTGTTAAAAACGAAATCGAGGCCGATTATGCTTGGGTTTATTTCAGTCTTTCCGCTCCTACTTTCATGAAAAACAAAGGCATTTATATTACAGGAATGTTCAATAACTACAGCTTATCTCCCGAATACAAAATGGATTTCAATGCCGAAAAAAACCTTTACGAAAAAGCTATTCTCATCAAGCAAGGATTTACCAATTTTCAATACCAAATTGCCGACGAAAAAGGAAATATCGATGGAGAAAATGCGATTGACGGCAATTTTTGGCAAACGGAAAACGATTACACCATTTTAGTGTATTACCGTGAAAACAATGACCGCTACCAAAAAGTCATAGGAAAAGCTACCGTAAATTCAACTATTATCACCAATTAAAAAACATTTCTCAAAAAAGCACAGCTAACTCTTTTTTTTGTAAATTTGCCATTATTAAATTCATTCGTAATTCTTTGTTATGGTTTCTCAAATCACAAGAGGCATAAAAATTTCGGTTTTGACTAGTTTTGAAGGTACTTACTTCAAAAACTACAAGATTCATTTTGCCTTTAGTTACAAAATTACAATCGAAAACCACAGTAAAGATTCGGTACAACTAATATCGCGTCATTGGGAAATTTTCGATTCCTTAAACAGTAATGAAGTAGTTGATGGCGAAGGTGTCGTAGGCAAAAAACCTGTTTTAAAACCTGGCGAATTGCACACTTACAATTCTGGTTGTCTGCTTGCTTCTCCTTACGGAGCGATGAAAGGCTACTTTAATATGGTGAATTTTACCTCTACTAAAAATTTCAAAGTTATAGTACCCACATTCAAATTGTGTGCACCATTTGCTATGAATTAAAAGTCATTTCAAGAAACAAGCAATCTTAATTTTTTTTAGAAGCTATTTCCAGCTCTTCATTGCAACCCCTCCCTCAAAATTCTTTTTTTTTAGTCCGGGGTTTCCATTTCGATCGGGCTAAATCCAAAAATAGAATCATCAGATTTAAACCAGTAATTGCGAATTTTTAAAACAAACCTTTGTACTTTTGTGAAAATTTTCTAATTCTCAAAAAATAAATATATGCTCAAAGGATTTTTCAATGCACCAAAAGCCGTAAACGAACCTGTAAAATCGTACGCACCTAATTCCCCAGAAAAAGCTGCCGTTCTAGCCGCTTATAAAACAATGTGGAATTCAACTATCGATGTTCCTCTTTACATTGGAAGCGAAGAAATCAGAACAGGAAACACCCGCAATATGACCGCTCCTCACGACCATAAACACATTGTGGGGACCTATCATCTTGCTGAAAAATCACACATCGAAAAAGCGATTGATAATTGTCTCGAAGCCAAAACCAAATGGGCCAATATGGCTTGGGAACAACGCGCCGCTATTTTCCTCAAAGCCGCCGAATTGATTGCCGGACCTTACAGAGCCAAAATAAATGCCGCAACCATGATTGCACAATCTAAAAATATTTTTCAAGCCGAGATTGATGCTTCTTGCGAATTGATTGACTTTTTGCGTTATAATGTAGAATTTATGACCCAAATTTATAGCGACCAACCCAAATCAACTTCTGATGTCTGGAACCGTTTGGAATACCGTCCGCTCGAAGGTTTTGTTTATGCCATAACCCCTTTCAACTTCACAGCCATAGCAGCAAATCTTCCTGCAAGTGCCGCAATGATGGGAAATGTTGTAGTTTGGAAACCTAGTGATAGCCAAGTTTTTTCTGCAAAAATCATCATCGATGTTTTCAAAGAAGCTGGTGTTCCTGATGGCGTTATTAATGTGGTTTTTGGAGATCCTGTAATGATTACGGATACCGTTTTAGCAAGCCCTGATTTTGCTGGAATTCATTATACCGGTTCAACATTCGTTTTCAAAGAAATTTGGGCAAAAATTGGAACCAACATTCACCATTATAAAACCTACCCAAGAATTGTGGGCGAAACTGGCGGAAAAGATTTTGTTGTAGCACATCCAAGTGCCAATGTAAAACAAGTTGCTACCGGAATTGTTCGTGGTGCTTTCGAATTTCAAGGACAAAAATGTTCTGCAGCTTCAAGAGGATATGTTCCTCAAAGTATGTGGCCAGAACTTAAAAAACAATTGATTACTGATGTCAAATCAATGGAAATGGGGTCTCCTGAAGATTTTGGCAATTTCATTACTGCCGTTATTCACGAAGGTTCTTTCGATAAATTGGCGAGTTATATTGACCAAGCCAAAAAAGATGCGGATGCGGATATCATCGTGGGTGGAAATTACGATAAATCTGTTGGTTATTTTATTGAACCAACCATAATCGTAACCACAAATCCACATTACACCACAATGGAAACCGAATTATTTGGACCAGTAATGACGATTTATGTATATGAAGATGCAAAATGGGCTGAAACTTTAAAACTAGTTGACACCTCCTCGGAATATGCATTAACAGGAGCGATTTTCAGCCAAGATCGTTATGCCATCGAAGAAGCAACTATTGCCTTGCAAAACGCAGCCGGAAATTTCTACATTAACGACAAACCAACTGGAGCCGTTGTAGGAATGCAGCCTTTTGGGGGAGCAAGAGCTTCTGGAACCAATGACAAAGCGGGTTCAGCATTAAACTTGTTGCGTTGGGCTTCGCCAAGAACCATCAAAGAAACGTTTGTAACTCCAGAAGATTATAGATACCCGTTTTTGGGAGAATAGATTCTGATTTTAGATTTTAGAGTTCAGATTTTAGATTAAAAACCCACAAGAATTCAAGTTATTTGAGTTCTTGTGGGTTTTGATTTTCAATTTTAAAAAAACTAAAAGGGCAAACTATTAAAAAACATAATTTGAAATTGGGTTCTGTTGGAGTTTGACAGAATTTGTGACATTAGGCCAGCCTCAACTTTATAATTTTTATTGAAACAATAACCAAGTCCACCATAAATACGATTTCTATCAAAATAATTGGGTTTGGTATTGATAAAAATTTCGTTATAGACCGAAGCATAAACAGCGTTTTTCTCCATTTCTTTTTTGTTGATTGGAACATTCAAAGATAGAAAATAACGTGCTCTCATCCTGAAATCCTCTTCGATAAATCGTTGCTCAAAACGATATCTGTGCTGAATATTGACTCTTCCAAATTTTTCTTTTGTTATAAATTGCTGAAAGATTCGGTGTTCGTTAGTGTTCGATTTATCGTCTGTTCCAGCGATATAGGGTTCTGAATGAATGTAAGCGTATCCCAGCAAAACATTATTGTTGTTTTCGGTCAAATTATATCCAATTCCTGTTCTCAATAACAATTGCTCTAAATCTCCTGCAAAATTAAAATTCCGATATTGAACTTCGTTGTGAAAATTCCAACGATTGTTGATTTTTTGATTCCCGAAATAAAGAAACCAGTTTCCTATGTCTGTTTTTTGCGCATTGGTGTTGGTTGCTAAAAATACTGCCAACAATAAGCAAAAGGATTGTAATTTATTCATATTCTATTTTGAATTGTTTGAAATTAAAAATTAATACTGCTACCACATCTTAGACTACAAACTTCAACGGCAAATGAACCACTTTCTTAGTCTCAAAAAACTCGTCTTCAAAAAAATCTGCTAAATTATACTCTGTCGCTTTCGGAAAATCTTTTAATTCTTCTGTTAAATCACCGCCTTTGAGGTAGAGAATTCCGTTTTTGAGTTCGTGTTTGCTTTTCTTTTTAATTTTATCTTTCACCCAAGAAACAAAATCGGGCATATTTGTCACGGCACGACTCACGATAAAATCGAAATCGCCTTTTACCCATTCGGCGCGCATTTGTTCTGCTTTCACATTTTTGAGTTCCAAAGCTTCGGCGACAGCCTGAACGACTTTTATTTTTTTGGAAATGACATCAATCAAATAAAAACGGGTTTCTGGAAAAAGAATCGCCAAGGGAATTCCAGGAAATCCTCCGCCAGTTCCCACATCCAAGACAAAAGTTCCGGGTTCGAATTTAATGATTTTGGCAATTCCTAAGGAATGCAAAATGTGTTTGGTGTATAACTCGTCGATATCTTTTCTGGAAATGACGTTGATTTTGGCATTCCAATCGTGGTATAAAAAATCCAGTTTTGCGAATTGTTCTTTCTGAATTTCAGTTAAATAAGGAAAATACTTTTGAATCTCGTTCATTGTTTTAAATTTTAACAAATGTATAGTTTTTAGTTTTGAATATTTAACGCAATTTTACAGATTGAAAATTATTAATAATTACCTTTGTCACCTATTTAAAATTAAAGATGAATAACATCGCTCCAACATTCGCAAAGCAAGACAATATAAAGTTTTTTAGAACGCTTAATTCTCGTGTGAACAGTTACTTCAAAGAAAACAACATCCCGAAAACGGGCAATTGGAAAATCCATTTGAAAACGGTAATTCTTTTTACTGTTTTTCTGGTTCCCTATTTTTTGATACTTACACTTCCGATGCCGTTTTGGGTACATTTACTTTTGACCATTGTTATGGGAATTGGAATGGCGGGAATTGGAATGAACGTAATGCACGATGCCAATCACGGTTCGTATTCTACTAAAAATTGGGTCAATAATTTTATGGGCGGAACAATTTATATTTTGGCAGGAAATGTTCACAATTGGCAAGTACAACACAACGTTTTGCATCATACATATACCAACATCATCGGTCACGACGAAGATTTAGAAGCTGGCAGAATTATGCGTTTTTCCAAAGAAGCCCAATGGCAAAAATTTCATAAATTCCAACAATATTATGCCGTATTTTTATATGGTTTATTGACTTTTAATTGGGCGATTACAACCGATTTCAAACAAATGAGAAGTTACCTGAAAAGAAAACTGTCTTATGGCGAACCAAAAAGTCCTAAAATTCTTTGGACTACTTTAATCATCACTAAAGTTATTTATATAGCGATTTGGATAGTCTTACCAATAGTTATTGGAATTACGTGGTGGAAAGTATTGGTTGGATTTTTCGTGATGCACTACACCGCTGGATTAATCCTAAGTGTCGTATTCCAATTGGCGCATGTAGTAGACGATGCAATCAACCCACAACCCAATGAAAATGGTGAAATGGAAAACACTTGGGCAATACATCAATTGTTTACCACCGTTAATTTTGCTCCCAAAAACAAAATTGTAAACTGGTACACCGGAGGTTTAAATCACCAAATCGAACACCATATTTTTCCTCATATTAGTCACGTACATTACAATAACATTTCCAAAATTGTAAAAGAAACAGCCAAAGAATGTCAATTGCCATATCACGAATATAAAACTTTTCGAAGTGCCGTAATTGCCCATTTCAAACATTTGAAAGAACTAGGCATGAAACCCGCTTTACAGTAAAATAGACAAAAAACAACCAACTTTATCAACCATAAATTACAATTAATGAACAATTTGCTTTCAGACAGAATCAATAATTTAGCTACATCACAAACATTAGCAATGGCTGCATTGGCCAGAGAATTAAAAGCTCAAGGAAAAGATATTATCAGTTTAAGTTTGGGTGAACCCGATTTTAATACTCCAGATTTCATCAAAGAAGCTGCTAAAAAAGCTATCGACGACAACTATAGCACCTATTCACCTGTAGAAGGATATGCTGATTTAAAAGAAGCCATTTGCAGAAAATTCAAAAGAGACAACGGATTGGATTACAAACCATCACAAATCGTAGTTTCAACGGGAGCAAAACAATCTTTATACAACATTGCGCAAGTAATGTTAAACGATGGCGACGAAGTTATATTACCAGCACCTTACTGGGTTTCTTACTTCGAAATCGTAAAATTATCAGGCGGAGTTCCCGTAGAAGTTCCAACATCTATCGAAACCGATTTCAAAATCACTCCAGCACAATTGGAAGCTGCCATCACACCAAAAACAAAAATGATGTGGTTCTCTTCTCCTTGTAATCCATCTGGATCGGTTTACAACAGAGAAGAACTAACTGCTTTAGCTAAAGTATTAGAAAAATACCCAAATATTATTGTTGTCGCTGACGAAATTTACGAGCACATCAATTTCTCTGGAACTTTTTGCAGCATCGGATCTATTCCGGGAATGTTAGAAAAAACAGTTACCGTGAACGGATTGGCCAAAGCTTTCGCAATGACTGGTTACAGAATTGGTTACATTGGAGGACCAGAATTTATCGCAAAAGCGTGTACCAAAATTCAAGGCCAAGTAACTTCGGGTGCAAACTCTGTGGCACAAAGAGCTACAATTACTGCTGTAGATGCTGACCCGAGTGTACTTCACGAAATGGTTGCTGCATTCAAAAGTCGTAGAGATTTAGTAGTCGGATTGTTGAAAGAAATTCCAGGAATCAAAATCAATGTTCCAGAAGGAGCTTTTTATGTATTCCCAGACGTTTCCTCTTTCTTCGGAAAAACATTAAAAGGAACTGAAATCAATAATGCGAACGACGTTTCTATGTATCTTTTGGCTGAAGCTTGTGTAGCAACAGTAACAGGTGATGCCTTTGGTAATCCAAACTGTATTCGTTTTTCTTACGCAACTAGCGAAGAATTATTGACAGAAGCTTTAAAAAGAATTAAAAATGCTTTGGCAGGATAGTTTAAAGTATTTTATAGCTTAAGCCTCAAGGAAACTTGAGGCTTTATTTTTATAGTATTATGCAGAAAACTGTATTTTTTGAGCAGTTTTAAAAAAAACTATTAACAAACTCGTTATTATCTTGATTCTAGCCTGAACCATTTCGGTCAGTATCTTGTACAGCATATAACTCAACAATGCTTTTATCGTTCTAGCTTGAAATCTTTAATCAATTTCGGGCGGCCCTGTTCATTGGCAACTTTCCAAGAGGTTCTGTAGATCCATTCCGTCATTTTATATAATTTTTTAAAATTAATATTTTCTGATTCGTCCTGAGGAGTATGGTATTGAGAATGCAAAACACTGGTGAAAAACAAAGCAGGAATTCCCATTCTAACATAGGGAACATGGTCACTTCTAAAATAGAAATATTCGGGATGCTCGGGCAAATCCCAAGCTTTCAAAAATTTAAATTGAGTACTTTCGTCATTTGCATCTAGAGCCATTTTTACCAATTCTTCTGAATTTTTGTGTGGCGCTTCACCTCCTAAAAGGGCCGCTTCATTATTATCATTTCGACCAATCATATCGCCGTTCAAAACAGCTACAATAGTCTCTTTTGGAACTACAGGATGTGATGCGTGCCAACGAGATCCTAACAATCCTCTTTCCTCAGCACCGTGAATTACAAACAAAATACTGCGCTTTGCCGGTTGTTTATGATAACTTCTAGCAATTGCCAAAAGAGCGACACAAGTACTAGCATTATCATCAGCACCATTATAAATTGTGTCGTTTTTTACCGGATGACGAATCCCGTCGTGATCTTGGTGGCCACTCAAAAGCACATATTCGCTTTTAAGTTTAGGATCTGTTCCTTCAATTTTTCCAATAATATTAACCGAAGGATATTTATAAGTGTCAGTTTGAATATTTAATGAAATCGCTGGATTGTTTTTAACCCAATTTTCATTTTCTTGCTTAATCCATAAAACAGGGATTCCAATTTCGACTTTCTCTCTAATACCTTCAACCCCATAAGTCCCTCGTGTCATTTGTGGCAAGACTTCCTCCCAACTTTTATCAGAAATAGCATCGGTTATAAAAATAATTCCTTTTCCTCCCAGTTTTGAAATTTCTTTGTAATACTTAGTCCGAATAAAACCTGGATATCTACGTTCAAAAAGGGTCATTTCCTTTTCAATATTTAGGTCAGAAACTCGGATAGCTACTACTTTTCCCGAAATGTTTTTAGAAGCCAACTCTTCTGGCTCTATCTTTCCGAGGTACAAAATTGGAGCTGTAAATTGATTATCGGTTACATCTTGCACCAAAATATCTTTCCATATTTGGAGATTTTTATCTCCAATTTTTACTGAACTTTGGGGATTAATCTGATGCCTATACATATCAAAAAACTGAAAAAAAGTACCGTTGTCGCCAGCGGGTTTCATGCCAGCTGCTTTCATCTTATCAGCAAACCACATCGAAACCTTCAGTTCGTCGAGCGTTCCAGCTTCTCTGCCCCAAAATTGATCTGCGGCCATTTGGTACATATCGGTTTTTAAATCTTTTTCTGTTATAGCCGAAATTAGCGGTTTCTTGTAGGTTTGGGCATTAGAAATAATTAAAAATCCTAATGCAAAATTCAAAAATATTTTTTTCATCTGTTGACTATTTTTTTTGACAATATGGGCAGGTGTTTGTTGAAGAATTCTACACAAATTTACAATTAAGATTGTTCTTCTTGATAGATATTCCCAAAAGTAATTCTTTATTATTTCATTTTTTACTTCTCCAAAACAATTATTTCCAAAAAATCCATTCCCGAATTAGAAATCTCGAAATATTTATAAGACCTTTGCAGACTTTTAGACAAAAGCCTAAAAGCCTTAAATTGTAGCATTTATAAAATGATCATCCCATAGATGAAAAAGAAAATAGAAATACTCGCTCCTGCCAAAGATTTAATTCACGGAATCGCCGCCATCAACAGTGGTGCCGATGCCGTTTATATTGGAGCACCACAATTTGGAGCCCGTTCCAATGCGACCAACTCGATTGAAGATGTGGCAAAATTGGTAGAATATGCGCATTTATTCAACGCGGAGGTTTTTGTGGTCATCAACACCATTTTGTACGACAACGAACTCGAAACCTGTCGTCAAATGATTTGGCAATTATACGATATAAATGTCGACGCACTCATTGTTCAGGATATGTCGATTATGGAAATGGACATTCCACCTATCGTTTTGCACGCTAGTACGCAAGCCAACAACCGTGATCCTCATAAAATCAAGTTCCTGAAAGATGCCGGAATGAAACGTGTGGTTTTGGCTCGTGAATTGAACTTGCACCAAATCAAAGAAATCAGTGAAACTAGCGATGTGGAATTAGAATTTTTCGTAACAGGAGCTTTATGCGTTTCCTTTAGCGGCAATTGCTATATGAGTGTTGCCAATGGCGAACGCTCTGCCAATCGCGGTTCTTGTGCCCAAAATTGCCGTTTGCCATACAACCTTATAGATGGTCACGGCGAAACTTTAATCAAAAACAGTCACTTACTTTCCATCAAAGATTTTGATGTTTCAGATCAGATTCCCAATCTGATTGAAGCCGGAATTTGTTCCTTCAAAATCGAAGGCCGCTTGAAAGATATTGTTTATGTAAAAAACAATGTTTCGTACTTACGTCAAAAACTAGATGCTTTCTTAGAAAACGACAAAAGTGACAAATACACCAAAGCTTCTTCGGGAAAATGCACCTATACTTTTGATTCCTCACTAGATAGAAGTTTCAATCGTGGTTATACCGATTATTTCGTCAACGAAAGACACCAATCTATCGGTTCTTGGGAAAGTCCAAAATCGAAAGGACAATACATTGGCAAACTCATAAAAACCACTGGGAACGCTTATGAAATTGAAAACGGGGAATTGCTAAACAATGGTGATGGACTTTGTTTTATTAACGAAAACAAGGAAGCCGATGGAATTTATGTCAACAAAGCAGAAAACGGCTTGGCTTATCCAAATGTATTGAAAGAAATCAAACCCGGAACATTCATTTACCGCAACAACGACGCCGCTTTCATCAAAATTGTGGAACGCGAAGACAGTGCGGTTCGAAAAATAAGTACCACTTTACTATTGACCGAAAACGAAAATGGTTTTGAATTAATTGCCACTGACGAAGACGGAAATGTAAGCACAGTAAGTTTGGTTCATCCAAAAGAAAGAACCAAAAACAACGAATCTATCGAAGATAATTTCAAAATCAATTTGGCAAAAACAGGTTTCACACCTTACACCGCCGATGAAATATCGATTATGTTCTCCGAAAATTGGTTCCTTCCTATTTCTAAAATCAACGAAATGCGAAGAACCGTTTTCGAACAATTATCCGAAATTCGCCTTGCCAATTACAAGCGCCACAAACACCAATTGGTCAAAACAGCACATCCTTATCCGGAAACCAAACTGGATTTTATGTACAATGTTTCGAATAAATTGGCACGCAAATTCTACGAACGTCACGGCGTTACCGAAATCGAAAAAGCATTTGAATTGCAATGGGATCCGGGTAAATCTCGTGTGATGACCACCAAATATTGCATCAAATACGAATTGGAAAAATGCCCAAAATACCATCCCAATATGGATGGTAGACTCAAAGAACCTCTAGTTTTGAAGCAAGGCGAATTGGAATACAAACTCAAATTCAATTGCAAACCCTGCGAAATGGAAATCTGGGAAAAAGATGCCGAATTTGAAATCGAGGAAGATCATTTTCATTAAAATAGTACGGACAGCTTGCGAGCTGTCCTTTTTTATTGCTATTTTTGAAGATTGATTAAAACTTTTCTCTCTCCTATGAAAAAAATCATCACCCTTTTTATTGTATTAATTAGTTTTTCAGTTGTTGCTCAAGAAACAAAAGAACAACCCAAAAAACAGATTGTAGAAGCTTCCTGCGGTCAATGCCAATTTGGCATGAAAGGAAAAGCTTGTGATTTGGCCGTTCGTATAGATGGAAAACCCTATTTTGTAGATGGAACTCATATCGACCAGCACGGTGATGCTCACGCTGCAGACGGATTTTGTGCAGCTGTCAGAAAAGCAGAAGTGGTGGGAGAAATAGTAGACAATCGTTTTAAGGCAACTTATTTCAAATTGTTGCCCGAAACAAAGTAAATGGAGTTCATCCTTCAAAATATCGCCAAAATCGTTGCGCTAACTCCTGATGAAGAGTTTTTATTTTTGTCTAAAACAACTACTCATCAATACAAATCCAAAACCGTTTTGCTCAACGCTGGCGAAGTTTGTAAAACTTCCTATTTCGTGAATTCGGGTGTTTTGAGAAGTTTCAATATCAACGATAATATTGTAGAACACGTTTTGAGTTTTGCTTGTAGCGGTTGGTGGATTAGCGACATGTACAGCCTGCTTTCACAGAAACCCGGAAACCTTTTTATTCAAGTGATTGAAGATGCCGAAGTGGTTTTATTGTCTAAAGAAAATCAGGAAATACTCTTTCAGGAAATACCCAAACTCGAACGTTTCTTTAGAGTCCTGACCGAAAATTCATTGGTAGCACATCAAGAACGGCTGATGGACAATTTGAGTTTAAACGCCGAGGAACGTTTCCAAAAATTTTGTCGCAAATATCCTGATTTAATCCAGAAAGTTCCCCAAAAACAAATCGCTTCCTATTTAGGATTAACTCCCGAATTTTTCAGCAAAATGAAAAGTAAAATTTTGAGGAAATAGTCAACAATTTTTAAATAAAAAATAATTATTACATTTGTATAAAAATGATTTCAAATGATACCAAGCAAACTCTTAAAAATATCATTAGCGGAACTATCATTGAAGGCAAAAATGATACACTCACAACAACCCGAAATCAATTATGCTCAAGCTTTACAACAGATACAACTACTAAAAGAGATTTCGACAAACAATGCGATATCAAAAAAGAGCAGGAAAAACAGCTGAACGATTATATTTCTAGAAACAATCTTTGGATAACTGATTTTTCAGATCAGGAAAATTATCTTACCGAAGGAGGCGAGGCAAAAATCTATTTCGGCAAAGACAATAAAAGTGTAATTAAACTTAACGATGCTGTTTATTATTTCACTTGGTTGGATTTTTTCAACAGCATTCTTATCCATAACTTATTATTTGAAGGAACAAAATATGAATTACTTGGCTTCAAACTTTCAAACGAAACCCTTTTTGCCGTTTTAAAACAAGCTTTTATTATTTCTGACAACCCCGTAAATTTAGACGAAGTAAAATGTTTATTGGAATTTAATGGTTTTACAAACACTCGCAGAAATGATTATTATAATCCAGAATTGGGATTGATATTAGAAGACATCCACGATGAAAATGTAATCGTGAATTCAAATGTAATATTCTTCATTGACACTGTTTTCTTTATCAACTTAAAAGAATAACCTTAATTTTTCAACATACTATTATGAAAACACTTTATTAATCTAGGTTAAGCACCTTTTAATTAGCTCCATCGTAAATTTGTACAATAACAAACAACAAATTTTATTTATTATGAAAACTACCGTTTTACACAAAGCAGATACAAGAGGACACGCAGATCACGGATGGCTAAACGCTTATCATAGCTTTAGTTTCGGGAGTTGGTACAATCCAGATAGAATTCAATTCGGGGTGTTGCGTGTTTTAAATGATGATACCGTTGCTGGAGGAATGGGTTTTGGAACGCATCCACACGACAATATGGAAATCATTACCATTCCGTTGGAAGGTGATTTGGCTCACAAGGACAGTATGGGAAATGAATCCATCATAAAAACGGGCGATGTACAAGTAATGAGTGCCGGAACTGGTATTCGACATAGTGAATTCAACCCCAATGCAGACCAACAAACTAAATTGTTTCAAATTTGGTTGTTTCCAAGAACTAAAAATGTGGAACCACGTTACCAACAAATTACTTTAGATACAACCGAACAGAAAAATAATTTTGCCCAAATTCTTTCTCCAAATCCTGATGATGCTGGCGTTTGGATTCATCAAGATGCTTGGTTTCATTTAGCCGATTTTGATGCAGGATTTAGTAAAACTTACGAATTGAAAAAAGAAGGAAACGGCCTTTATGTTTTTGTTATTTCAGGAACAATCACCGTTGACGGTCAAGAATTAGAAACCCGTGATGGTTTAGGTATTACTGATTTCAAAGCATTGGATTTCAAAGCGACGACCGATGTGAAATTTTTATTGATGGAAATACCGATGGAACAGTAAATCATTTCCATACAAAATAAACACAAAAAAGCCTTTCAAAATGTGAAAGGCTTTTATTATTTAATGTCTTTATATTCCTAAATTCTTCTTTAAAATAGTTAAATCAATTGTGTCATAATCGCCTTTATTATAAATAGTTGCGAAAATAATTGATTTTTCACCAACATTTATTATCGTTTCGTAAGTAATAATACGTCCTCCACCACTAGAACCTTTTCCCTTTGATTTAATATTAATTCTAATTTTTTTAAAACCATTTCCCAAATCATCCGCTAAAAGCAACTCGTTTTCTAAATTATCTAAAATCTTTTGGAAATCTGACTTTAATGACGGGAATTTTTTTATTAACTTTTTGAACTCTTTACTAAATTCAACATCAATTTCAATATTATATTTCATTTAAAAAAGAATGTAAAGATTGTCCTTTGTAGGTGCCGGAATTGACTTCGTTTTTAATTTTTTTTAATCTATCGATAAAAATTTCTTGCTTTGATGTAAGCTTTTTTTCAATGTTTTCATCTTCTGAATTCAAATCACTTTCATCAATAGTAACGCCTTTATTGGATATTGCCAACAATCGAGCTAGTTCTAATAATGTTTTTCCAGCTTTGGTGTTCTTATTTATCGTTATTGTCGTCATAATTCTTACTTTAAGATTCAAATATACAAAAAATGCATTCTAAAAACCTGAAATGTTTACCATAAATATTAATGGTTAAAAAATAGGTTTGCCATTACTTTTTCAAGCTGATGTTCTCAAATGTAGAGACATCAACAATCTCCTCATTATCTAAATCGAAGGAAATTTTCACCAAATCCCCAACTGCGGAAATGGGCAATTGATTGGATATTTGAGATGAACCTACAAAAATATTAGGATAATCTTTTACTGTAAAATAATAAAAACTATTTCCGTTTTTGACATCGTTCTGAATACGAACCACAATAGATTCGACTACTTTTCGTGCAGATTTTTCACCTGAATTTATTTTATTTCCTGAAGAATTAAACGCAGTTTTATAAGCCGTTAAAGCCTCACGCATAGTGTTTCCTGTTCCAACAATAGTATAATCTGCAATGGAAACCATCGCGTACATTTTTACTAATCCGCCATTGTCTTTTAATGTCATAACATAAGTTGGAATGTTATTAATGTTATACGGAATAGGCAACGAAGCGACAAAACCTTTTTCTTGCACTTTTCCTTGTGCCGAGCTTTGTGCAGCAAATTCTGTTGCACCACTTTGCTTATAAAAAGTAGTTTCTTTAGTTCTTGTATCTACCAAAACAAATCCTACTGCAGATTCATCTTTTCCTACCGAAGTAATTCCTGTGTACCAATAGGATTTGTTGTCTTTTCCATAAACCAAGGTTAAATCCTCTGTGATTTGAAGTTTATTTTCGTTAGAGAAATTCCAATACCCTTTTACATATTCGCCCCAGTCATTCAACTGATCTTTAATAAATGAAATCGGCTGAATTCTATCTACCCATTGTGGTGTGTTTTTAATATTATATTCTTTTATAGCTCCATTTTGCGCATTTACAACTACAACACCAGTAGCATCGTTTCCGGAAAAGCCAACTTTCTTAGCATATTTTGTAACCACCCAATACGGCACACCATCGTCATCAATTTCAAAACTAAAATCCGCTAAACCTATGGTGTTATATCCATTAAAATATAAATATCGGTGCAAATTACTGCCGAAAAAGGCTTCCCTTTGGTATTTTAAAAATAGTGGTTTCCCGTTTACTTCTTGTACTAATTTTACGTCACGTTCGTTTGTTGCAGAAACCATCACATAACCCGTTGTTCCTTGTTTGTTGTTTAGCCATTTAAAAAAACCCGAATGTTCTAAAGGTGCAATCCAATATAATTTGCCGTTCACTTTCTGAATAAAAAATTCTTCTAATTGTGCCTGACTACCCAATGCAGGTTGCGAACCTAATATTTTTTCGCCTAATAAATGCGCTAAACTTTCATCTACAACTCTAATTTCGTTCATAGATATGGGAGCGATATGATTGGTCAACTTTTCTCCGTTGGCCACTTTACCAATTAAATTTCTAAAGTCTTGATTTCTAAAAACAGGGTGCGATGTAAAAAAAGGAAGTACAAAAGAATATATAATTGAAATACCTACTAATAAAGCTGGAATTTTCCAGAACACCGTTATTGGTTTGTAACTTTTCCCGTCAGAACTAATCGTAAATTTAGAAAATGAGAAAAACAATATGGCAGAAATAATTAAAAGTAAGACTGTAACTCCTACAAAACCATAATTTAATACTGGTAGCGTTAGATAAAAGTAAAATAACGTGATTAATAGGATAATTGCGATAGGGAAAATTTTTCTCATTTTAATTTCTGTTTAGTTTTATCTATAATTAGACATTTATTTTTTTAGTTTGTTACAAAGTAAGTATTTTTGTTTTTTAGAATTAACTTAAATGACCGCAAATTTTCTAAAATAAATCAGTTTGCTTCCAATTCAGTGCAAAATCATATCCGTTTATTTTACAATTAATAAAAAACTTTTACTAACCATCAGTACACAATGATACTGCAATAAACTCAGCAAAATTATGAAAGCATACGTATTCCCTGGTCAAGGCGCACAATTTATAGGAATGGGCAAAGACTTATATGAAAACTCCGAAATTGCAAAATCACTTTTTGAAAGAGCGAATGAAATTTTAGGTTTTCGCATTACAGACATTATGTTTGAAGGTACGGCTGAAGAATTAAAAGAAACCAAAGTTACCCAACCAGCCATTTTCTTGCATTCAGTGATTTTAGCCAAAACCCTAGAAAATTTCAAACCCGAAATGGTGGCGGGACATTCCTTAGGCGAATTTTCGGCCTTGGTTGCAAATGGTGTTTTGTCATTCGAAGACGGATTAAAATTGGTTTCACAACGCGCATTAGCGATGCAAAAGGCTTGCGAAATCAAACCTTCTACAATGGCAGCAGTTTTAGGACTGTCCGATAATATCGTGGAAGATGTTTGCGCTTCTATTGACGGAATTGTGGTAGCAGCAAATTATAATTGCCCTGGACAATTGGTGATTTCAGGAGAAACCTCAGCAGTAGAAAAAGCTTGTGAAGCGATGAAAGCAGCTGGTGCAAAAAGAGCCTTAATTTTACCTGTTGGTGGCGGTTTTCACTCGCCGATGATGGAACCCGCTAGAGAGGAATTGGCTGCAGCTATTGAATCCACTACATTTTCAACTCCTATTTGCCCTGTGTATCAAAACGTCACAGCTTCTGCTATTTCTGATGCTAACGAAATCAAGAAAAACTTAATTATCCAATTGACAGCTCCTGTAAAATGGACACAATCCGTACAACAAATGATTGCCGATGGCGCCACTTTGTTTACAGAAATAGGTCCGGGAAAAGTTTTATCAGGATTGATTGGAAAAATTGACAGGGAAGCGGTTACAGCAAACGCATAAAATTAGTATTCACTGGTCAGCTTTTTAGTGATCAGTATTTCATAAATCGAATCCCCATAAACTTATGTTTGTGGGGATTTTTTATATTGTACCCTTTACAACTCCTTAGTTTGCCCACAATGATTATTAATAATTGCTGCCGTCAAATAATTCTAATTTTTTTTAAAGAAAATACCAAGTAGTCCGATAATTGAATTTATTAAAAATGTAGTTTGAGGGTAAGTAAAGGATTCTTAGCAATTAGGACGGGTAAATGGTTTGGCAACAAGGCATAAAAAAAACCGCAAAGAATTAACAATTAAGTCTTTACGGTTTTACTAAGTACTCAGAGCGGGACTTGAACCCGCACGAACATTGCTGTTCA